>NZ_RJTZ01000041.1:0-25649 GCF_024343515.1 Aquitalea sp. S1-19
TGATCGCCGGACTGGGCGCAGACCATTTCTTCTATGGCTTGGTTGACGATGCCATACATGGTGTTCCCCTTCAGTTTGCGCTCAAACCCAAGGTCAGGATGGATAGACCCGGAATCAGTTGTCTGATTACGTAACCCGCTTCGGCGATGTTGTTCTTGGGGACAAAAACGACATCTCCCTCTTCTAATGCATAGTTTACCATCTCTTTTCGTGTCAATAGCATTTCTAAGGGGGCCGCAGAGGCTGCCTGCTTGCTAGGGCGGTAGATTGCGATCTTTTCGGGGGCCGAGTCATCATTTGGCCCACCGGCTTGCGATAGCGCATCAAGTAGCGACATATCCGGGGTCAGACGGTAGGCTCCCGGCTTATGAACTGCACCCAATACGTAGACGAGAGTATCGAACGAATCGGGGATATAGACGAGATCGTTTGCTTTTAGGCGAATGTTATTGACGAGCATTCCCCGGTTCAGCAGTTTCTTTAAGTCGATCCAGATGATGCGATCGCGTCCGCGAAATACCGCGACCCGGGTCAGGGTTGCCTGTTTGTCGATTACGGGCAGGGCTCCCGCGCGTGCCAGCGTTTCCAGCAGGCTTGGAGGCCGGTCGAACTGTTGTACCCCGGGGTTTTGTACCCGGCCAAGCACAGTGACACGGTTGCCCGCATATTGCTCGACGCCGATATATACCGCCGGGTGTTTGTAAAAGCCGGCCAGGGTCGTATGAACCAGCGCCGCTGCACTCTCCCTGGTTTCTCCTGCCAGTTTCAGCGTGCCTGCCACGGGCAGGCTCAGTTGCCCATCTGGCCCCAGCGTTTGCTTGCCGGAGAGCTCTGGTCGGTTCCAGACCGTCACTTGTAGTTGGTCGCCTTCGGCCAGCCGGTAGACTTGGTCTGCGCCGCTGTCCAGTTCAGCGAGGAGTTGCGGGGTGGCGTAATCGATCTGCTCCGATTTTTGTGCCCCCTGAAATGTCCCGACATGTTGCGGAATCAGCACAGGGCTGCCAGCACATGCAGATAGCGACAAGCCCAGAATGAGGTGTAAACAGAGGTGTAGGAGGCGTTCAGGCATGACGTGTCACCTTTGCGGTTACGCGCCCGACTTGGAGGCGTATAAACGCTGCTTCTGCCTGTGTAAGTACCACCTTGTACAGCCACAGGCATAGTGATGTACCGTACAACCCACAGCCTAACAAGAGGGCATACCAAGCATCGCCGCGGCTTTCGAATTGCCACGGCAAAAGTGAGGTGACCAGATAGGCTGCAAGATAGGCACCGAAGAGCGGGTACAGTGTCTCTCCCAGCAAAGTAGCCGGTGCACCTAGGCAACGATTGGCGAGCGCGAGATAGAGCACAGCGCTGCTACTAAGCCCCACTGCCGTCAGTGCGATAAACTGGGGCAAGGTGGTTGCCATCAGGTAAGCCGCAAGCAGCCCGACACTGCGTAGTGCATGATAAATGAACTCTGTGCGGAGCCGTCCTTGCCCACGCAGCGTACTGGAAGCCGCACCGGTCAGCGTGTGAAGGTGCCAAGCTGGCGTCATCCAGAGCAGGCAGCCGGCAAGGATGGTCAGTTCCGAGCGAGGCCCGAGCCAGACGGTGAGCAGTGCCGGTGCAATGGCGACCAATAGTGGCATCACCGGCAGCAAGACCAGCACGTTAAGGCGTAATCCGCTGCGATAAAGTGTCAGTGCGGCATCCGTACTGGCTGTGGCCGCATGCGGCAGCATGGCATGACTTATGCCTGAGCTGATCGAGGTGGCGGTCGATGGCAGCTTGTTGCCAAGATCGAGTAGGGCACTGGCAGACGCTCCGAACGCAAACCCGGCAAGCAGGCGATCGCCAGCATGTAGCAATGTCGCCCAGCTATCGCTTAGCTGGCTGCCCAGCCCGAGTTTGGAGTACAGACGTAAACAATCAGGAGAGACATGGCGCAAGGACAGTTGCAAGGCTGGCCAAGTGCGGCGCACGCGCCACCAGGACAGAGTAATGGAGCAGGCGTAGCGCAGTGCAAAAGCCCATACGAGCGCCTGCATGCCGAACCCCGCGTGCAGTAACAGTGCAATGGCCAACCATTCGAGCAGGAAGCTGACGACCCAGATGCGTTGTTGCTCTTGTACCTGTTTGAGCGCGTGCAACACATAACCCCAAGCGCCTAGGGTCAGGTCGGCGAGGAAAATCAGGCAGCAGGTAAATACTAGCTGGGTGGCGAGGGTGCGTAGTGCCGGGTTCAGCTGGAATTTTGCCAGTACCCAAGGCAGGCTTAGCGCGAGTCCCGCACAAAAAATGCCGCCTAGCAGCAGCGTCAACAATACGCCTGTGCTGAGAATACGGCTGGCGCAAGCTACATCATCTCGGTCCCGGGCGCGGGCAATTTCGCGCACGTAGACGGTCGCAATGCCGGATGCCGTTAAGCCAAGGTAGCTGACCAGTACAAAGGCTATCGACCACAGGCCATATTCAGCCAGCCCAACATGAGAGAGTACCAGCGGCGGTAATGCGAGTCGGCTGAGCAGGTACAAAAGGCGTGCTGCCATTGTCTCTACAGCGGCTTGGCGTAGTCCTGCAAACATGTCATCTCCTTGGCTGCGACCGCTTTCATTACAGCCTGTCTGACCGTGTCAAACGTGTCCTGAGTGTGAAAGCTTGGATGGGGACGGCTTGCAGCTTCCTCCTGCACGACTATTCCGACTTAAGGACACGCATGCCGCCGGATCTGTTTGATTTTGCGTAGGCTGGCGACCAGCGTTCTGAAGATAGGCCAGCGGTCGTACCACCAGCTGGGCTGGATATCGCTGCGGGAGTAGCGCTGTTCAATCAGTGCTGGGGTCGCTATCCAGGTCTTGCAGTTGGGAGTACGACGGCGAAACAAAGTGAGTGCTGCGTCATAGTGCAGGCAGCCACCGTCAGGGTGGCCGGGCGGACGCGTCAGACAGTCGCGCAGATAGGCCAATAGTGCTGGCAGCAACTGGACGTCGACCAAGTAAGCATGTGCACCTTCGATCGCATTCAGGCAAGGCTGGAAGGACGGCCCTAGGGGGTGGGCAACACCTTCTTGCCGGCAGTGTCCGAGATAGAGCAGCTCTGGCCGCTCATTGGCCAATACGAGCGCTAGCTCTTCCAGCGCTGCGGGCAGAGTAGGGAGCAAAGCAGCATCGTCTTCAAGGACTAGGACGTAGCCGCTGTTCAGCTCACTGGCATCCTCTAGTGCAGCAAGATGGCTTAGGAAGCAGCCGCGCGTACCGGGGGTTGGGAAGCCTTGGGCATCGACTGGACGCTGCGCCGGCCAGCAGATGATTTGCCCCGCACACCAGTTCAGTCCGTGCCGTCTTAGCTCTGCGCCGAGCTGTCGCCGACGGTCGGTGCGTTCTGGCAGATTGATCACGTAGATGCGTTCGACAAGGTCGGTCAGTTTCATTCAGCACCTCTACGCCATGGCCGGTTGGTCGCAAGTTCGTGCAGCAGCGTGCGGGCTGCATGGATCAGATGTCTGGCCGTCAGCCACACTTCGTGTGGTAAAGAGTGTGGAGATGTTCGGCGGGCAGTGAGAAATTCAGTCATAAGCTCCCGTACATAGCCGCCACCATCCAGTGGACGAACCCGGTTGACCACGATACCAATCGAGTCAGGGTTGACGCCTTGTAGCAGCTTGGCCGCCCGTCCGACCTCGCCGCGATTCTGTACTTCGGCTTCGACGACGGCAAGTACACCAGGGGTGGCACGTAGCGTCAGCTCAGCATCACCGCTAGCCAGCAGCGGCGGCACGTCGACCAGCACAAAACGGTACTGAATAGCCAATTGCTGCAGTGCTTCGCCGAGGTAGTCGATCGAGTTCAAGTGGCGGTTGCTGGCGGCTAAGCGCACAGCTGCAGTGTCTGGAACCGGTAGTTGAAAGTTGGCGAGATCTAGTTCCGTCTCGCAGTCAAAACGCGCGTTAGGATTGAATGGGTTGGCGTCCACAGCCAGCGCTGGCAGTCCCATATCGCAGAGAGCCGCCTGCAGGTCACGGGTCAGCGTCGATGCCCCGCCGCCGGGTTGCAGCGCGCAAACGCCGAAAATGCGTAGTCCGCTGCGGTCCTGTTCGCGCACGAGAGCACTGGCTAGCCTGCGCAACTGGTCATGGCGAAAACTGTGACTATCTTCGCAGTCCGCGTTCACCAGCCAGCCCAGCGGGGCGAAGCCGAAGCTGCTAGCGACATCATTTGGAGCGTGAATGCGGCGGTCGAGCAGATCGTACGCTACTGGCACGACTATGCTCGCAGCCAGTGCTGCGAGGATGAGTATAATCAGCAGCTTTTTCTTGCCGGCTCCTTGCGGCAGATCCGGCAGTTGGGCGCTGGTGACAAGTCGGACGAATCCCAGTGAGCCAGTTTCGGACGCGAAAAAATTCAGCCGTTCTCCGATCGCGTCTAGCTCTTTGCGTAACAGGGCAATTTCGGCACTGCGCTGTTGAGCTTCCTTGAATAGGCTGGCATAGCGACTGCGGGAAGCCTCCTGTTTGGCCAGTTCGGTCTGGATATCCTCCTCCAGCGCTTTGCTTTGTCCTGTCGCGGTGGCAAAGCGGCTTTCCAAATTGCCTCGCACACTTTGCGTCAATTTGGTTGTCCGGCTATCCAGCTCCTGGTCGATTTCTGCCAGCTCTTGCTGGTATTGCTGATAGCCAGGATGTTGGGGGGTGAGCCCTGACATGGCCGTGATCAGTTGTGCTCGACGGACGTTTAGGCTCGCTTTGAGGCTGTTTAACCCCGGATCGACGGCGACGCTTTCCATGATTGAACGGACAGCAAGGTCGGTTTCTCCGTGCTTTAAGAAGGACTGCTCGCGTGACACCGCGTCAAAATGTTTAATTCGTGCATCGGCGAGTGCCTCGCGTAGCCGTTCGATTGCCTTGTCGTACGGATTTCCGCCTGCTTCAGAGAAAGTCGCCACCCCTAACTCGCCGGCAATTCTGTTGCGCAGCTCAGACTGTTCGTCGATAGCGATCCGCAGCTGACGCTGCCGTTGCTGTAACTGTATCGAGCGCTCATCCATTCCAAAAAGCTGTTCGTCCCGCGCCCTTTCAAGGTAGAGACGCGTCACTGCGTTGACGATTGGCGCCAGCGGTTGAGGGTCTGCTCCTGCAAGCGAGACCCGCAACAGATAGGTATCCGGCACTGGCAGGACGCTGAGGTTTGTGCGCAGGCGACGGATGCTCTGGCGTTCAGTCTCTCCTGAGCGCTGCCAGCGCTGAGCGGAAGGGAGCTTGGTTACGTAGCGGATGGCATCGCGTAAAATATCTTCGCGCAGCAAGGTAGAAGCTTGTTGCTGCACGAACTGGCGGTATTGCGAGTTTGATTGAAAGTCCAGTTCATCATCATCTTTTAGCGTCTTCATATAATGCGGCGCGACTTGGATCATGGCCTCGCTTTCGTACGTGGCTTGTCCCTGAGTCCAGATCAGAGGTAGACCCAGCAGCAGGATGGCAACAAAGACCGCAACTGCCAGCCTGGCATGGCGCCTGAGACTGACTAGCGGCTTGATGCCGATGCCGGCTGCTGCCGCACTCATGGATGGGGTCCAAAAGAGGGCTGCATATCCAAATGAGGGTGTGATAACGATGTGAGCAGTGTGTCAACTTCCTGGAGGAAGCCTTGCTCCTTATGCGCTATCTTCGTGCGCGGCATGCGGCTGTCTGCGAGTACCCACGGAATATTGCTTGCGACCGGGTCTACGGTCAGCCCGTCCGCGTGCGCGCACCAGCGCCCAGAGGCCAGTTGTTCAAACAGTCTCGCTTGCGCACCGACACGGGTGTAATCGAAGACCAGACTGCGTTCCAGGTGCGCACCGCGCTCTACAATACTGCCACGGCCTAGCCAAAGCGGGCCGATCAGGGTCGCGCCATCCTCGACGGTGACATTGTCGGCAAGGATGACTGGCCCGGAAATCTGGCAACGTCGCGGATTGATACGGCAATTGGCGCCGGCCAGTACGTCGTGGGCGATGGCTCGACCGGGTCGTGATACGGCGGGCAGCGTGCCTTGCAAGGCGCGCATCTGCACGGAAAAGTAGTCACTGATCTGACCGATATCGATCCAGTCAAAGGGTAATTCAACGCCGAATATCGCTTGCCCTTCGCGGGCTAGTTGTGGAAATACATGCTGGCCAAGGTCATAAGGCGTATCGGCCGGGATGTGTTGTAGCAGTTCAGGTTCAAAAACGTAGATGCCTGTGTTGACGAGATCACTGATCGACTCGCCTGGTCTTGGTTTTTCCTGGAAAGAACAGATGCGGCCGGTATCATCCAGTTGGACAACACCGTACTGCGAGCGTTTGTGCTCGGGCACTCGTTTAAGCGCCAGTGTTGCCAGCGCACCGAGGCGATGATGCTCGGCAACCAGCGCGCCCAGATCGATATCGATCAGCGCGTCTCCGCATAGCACTACGAAAGTATCGTCGAAAAAACCGGCGTGCTGCTGAATCGCGCGCAGCGTGCCGGCGGAGCCAAGTGGCGTGTCGACGAGCTCCCCATCGCATTCGAACCCCTCGTAGCTGAAGGCCAGCTCGACGCCGAAACGACGACCACTACGGAAATATCCCTCTATCTCTCTGGATAGATAGCTCGTATTAATGACGATCTGATCGAAACCGTGATGCGCTAGATGCTCAATCAGGCATTCAAGTAGTGGGCGGTCAAGGATGGGGAGCATCGGTTTTGGAATGTCGCGACTAAGCGGCATGAGCCGAGTGCCTTTCCCTGCCGCCAGGATGAGGGCTTTCACGGCAGCGTCCTCCTGATTTCTTCGAGATTATTGAAAACACCGAATACCCGATGCATGCGCATTAGCTCGAAGAGTGCGGCGACAGGTCGCTGTAGGCCATAGATTGCGAAGTGACCGCTTTGCCCTGTGCAAAAACGCAGACAGGACAGCAGAGCCCCCAGTCCTGAACTGTCAACAAACTGTAAGGCAGACATGTCGATGGCCACTATGGGCGAAGTTTCCAGCGTCGGACGGATCTGCTTGCGAAAGGCATCTGCATTACTGGCATCCAGACTGCCAGTGTTAAAGCTGATCACCATCATGCCGGACTGTTTGGTGCAGGTTATAAGACCCATGGGATCCTCCTACTGGGTGGGTGTTACTGTATTTATGCCCGTGCCAGATGAAAAAGTGTGTAGGAACTGTGAAACCTGCATGTACGCGACAAGAATTGTCCGAGAAGGGCAACGCCAGCCGAGAAGGGGATAGGCACTAAATAAAGGGGACTTGTGAATACAATCAATGCGATTGCGATTTACGCTTGTAATTTGTTCGAGGTATTCAGTTGGCGACAATCTCCTGTGTTGATGAGCGTATAGCCAGTGCTTGAAGTTCGAGAAGGCTGATCTGATCCGGATGTGCACTTTGTAGCTGTCGTTCTAGCTTGCGTGCAGCGTCACCCAGCTCCGTAAAACCAAGCGATCCTGCTGCACCTGCGAGACGGTGCAACTCGTCTGTCAGCTTGCTTGAGGAGGGGTAGGATGCATCTAGTGCCTGTTGAATATTTTCTAATCGCAGGGGAAGTTCGGCCAAAAACCTTTTGCGTAGGCGTTCCAGTCCTGCATTGAACATGTGTTCGTTAAACGGCAGCATGAAAATCATTCCAAAAATGAAGTAATAGCTCCGGAAGCAGTACGGGATCAAAGGGTTTGCTTGCAACAAAATTTGCGCCCGCGTCAAGTAACGGTGCCAACTCTTCGGGAGCTGCTTTGGCTGTGAGCATGACAATACAGAGCGGATTGCCTCCCTGCAGTTTGCGCAGGTGTGGAATGGCATCCGTGCCACTCATGCCTGGCATCATCATGTCCAGTAGTATCATTTGTGGAAGTGGTACATGCGGTAGCTCATCCAGTGCCAAAGTGGCAAGTGCATAACTTGAAACTTCGAAGCCGCCCAGTGTTGTCAGGCTTAGCGTTAACAAATTACGGATGTCAGGATCATCTTCAATGATGACGATATGTTGCAGTCGTTTCATGTGACCACCTCCAAGGGAAAAGTGACGGTGAACGTGCTGCCCTGACTGCTACTTTGCACGTCTATTTGCCCATTTAATGCTTCAACCAGCCTGAGTGTGATCGCCAGCCCGAGGCCGCTACCACCTTGGCGCCTGCTGTCGCAGCTGTCAGCCTGGGCGAAGGGTTCGAATAGCTGAGGCATGAACTCAGCCGGAATGCCAGGGCCTTGATCGCACACCTGGATGGCACACTGATGGGTAGTCAGCGTCGTGCGGACGGTGACAGCTCCTCCCGCAGGGGAAAACTTGCAAGCATTAGAGATCAGGTTTGCCATGATTTGCATGAAGCGGCACCGGTCTGTCTTTAAAATTAGCTTGCGAAATGGTGTAGGACATATAAGTTCGAGTACTGTTGCATGCTTTTGTGCATAGCCCAGATGATTGTTGATGACTTCATCTAATAGGTCGCCCAATGGTTCTGGTGTGCAGTGTAGTTGCAGCTTTCCAGCGAGGCTGCGGTTGAGATCCAGTAGTTCGTTCACCATGCCTAATAGGCGTCCGGCATTACGGTCTGCCATCTCGATCAGCATTATTTGCTGCGGATTGCTATTTTGCGGTGTCATGCCGACTTGCCACATTTTCAGTGCACCAATGATGGATGTCAGCGGTGTTCGTAATTCATGGCTGAGCGTGGCAATAAACTGTTGCTTTAGTTGGTCGGCGCGGTCTCGTTCGCTGATGTCACGTAAGGTGACAATGAGGTAGTTCTCTCCATTCTGGCTAAATTGGCTGAGGCCTGCCTCTGCCGGCACGAGGCTCCCGTCGGGACGAATCACATTAATTCGTTGCAGGTTTTGCTGTTGTTCAGGACGACAAGAAGTGTTTAATTTTGGCAGTAAAATGTTTAGCGGCAGATCAATCAATTGTTTTTCCGTTTGCCCGAACATGACAGTAGCCGCCGGATTAGCTTCAACAATACGAAAATTGGGATCCACCAGCAAAATCGCGTCAAAACTATTGAGGCTAATCGCTTGTGAGCGTGCGAGTAGGGTATTGAGTTGTCCCTGCAGTGTGAGCGCCCGCCCCAGATTACTGAGCTTGCTGGCCAAGATTGCCGGATTGACCGGTTTGTGTAGAAAGTCATCGGCTTGGGCCTGCAGGGCTTCCAATAAATGCTCTTCCCCGTCCAGTCCTGAGAGAACAACAATGGGTACCCAGCGCCCATGATTTTGTTGTTTGATCCTGCGGCATACGGTAAATCCATCGATGCCGGGCATCAGCAGATCAAGCAGCACAATATCCGGCGAAAACATGTCCATGCATATGAGTGCCTCTTGCCCGCCACTGGCCTCTATTACCCCATAGCCCAATGTGGACACTAGCGTTGCCAGCCGTGTACGGCTGTCTGCGATGTCGTCGACGATGAGGATGCGTGGAAGATCAGTAAAGGTGTCCATGTAAATTCACAAGGCTGTCACAGTTTTTCTGTTGATTCTGCTTTGATTCAATCAGCATACACCAGACCTGCAGAGGAATACTGTGAATACTCAAGTTGACCTTGTCGAACTACGCCGGTTAGAACGCCACTTAAGTCAGGCCTGGCGCAGGCGCATGTACGTCAAATGGCTGCGGAAACGAATTTTTCTGCGTGAAAACTTGGGGTACATCATCCGGCGTACCTGGGACTATTCTGCCGTATTAATGGGGGGGGTGTTGTGCTGGCCACTGTGGCTGGTTCTCGCCATTGCGATCCGAATGACGGATGGTGGGCCTGTGCTGTATTGGCAGCAACGGGTTGGCTATCGGGGGCATACGTTTCGATTTCCAAAATTTCGCAGCATGGTTGTCAATGCCGAAGCTTTACAAGACAGCTTGATTAATCAGCATGCAGACGCTCGCACTTTCAAACAGCGCGATGACCCCCGTGTCACGCTGATTGGAAAGTTTATGCGGCGCTTCAGCCTTGATGAAATTCCGCAACTTTGGTGTGTGTGGAATGGTGATATGACGTTGGTTGGCCCTCGCCCCGCGTTACCCGGTGAAGTGCAGCTTTACGATCTGGATGCACGCCAGCGCTTGGAGGCCATACCGGGTCTGACCGGATTGTCACAAGTATGCGGCCGCTCAGAACTCTCTTTTGAGCACCAGTTGGCGCTGGATCTGAAATATATCCGTGAACGCTCTATTCGCCTTGATTTGCTGATTTTGTTGAATACGTTTTCCGCCGTACTAAACGGGCGGGGCGCGTACTGAGCTGGAGGCGTGATCATGCAATCTCGTTCTGAGCTATTCCGCGGTTGGGTAGGGCATAGCGTTGCGGCCATTCTATGGCTGGCGCTACTACCGCTGACAAAACTGGGCTTATGTCGGCAGGCATGGCAGTGCTGCCGGGCGCTACGGTCAGGGCAGCTTCACTGGATTGGGCCCCGATCTGGTTCTGTCATTGGGCTTGTATCGAGCGCACGTCTACATCAGCGATTAGGCATGCTTAGTGATGAGCCGGCTCTGGATCGGATTGATGCGAGTCGGCGGGGCTGGTGCTTTGATGCCGCACTACTGTTGCGTTTTGCTTGGGCCACCTTGCTGGGAGGGGATAGGTCTGTACGCACTGACGAACGCTGGCCCTTACTTGGCCTGTGGCTAGATAACATTGATCATGAGGACACCTTGCGCAACCTGTCGCATTGGTGGAAAGACGGTATTCAGCGACATATTGCTTTTGTGAATCCGCATTGCGCGAATATTGCATGCAGAGACCAAAGCTACCGTAGTTGCCTTAACCGTGCAGATTTGTTGCTACCGGATGGTAGTGGCGTATTGCTCGCCGGTCGCCTGCTGGGCACTCAGCTGAATGTAAACACTAACGGCACCGATTTATTTCCGATGCTTTGCCGCTTCTGGCAGTCTAAGGGTGCCAGCTTGTATTTGCTTGGCGGGCAGGAAGGCGTGGCTGCCGGCGTCGCAACACGGCTGCTTGCTGAATATCCAGGAATCAAAATAGCCGGGTGCCGTAATGGCTATTTTGACCCGAATGACTGTTCTGATGTGATTGCGGGCATTCGAAAGACTCAGCCGGATGTTCTGCTGGTGGCCATGGGGGCTCCGCTGCAGGATGCTTGGATTGCAGAATATTCCGCATCGTTAGAGGTACCGCTTTCGATCGGTGTGGGGGGGCTGTTTGATTTTTACAGCGGTCGGATTCAGCGTGCTCCTTTGTGGTTACGAGAGCTGGGACTGGAATGGTGCTGGCGGTTGGCTATGGAGCCCGGCAGGTTGTGGCGTCGATACTTGCTTGGTAATACGGTCTTTTTACTGAGAGTACTCTGGCAGCGTCTTGTACAGAGGCCTGCGCCCAGTCCGCATCCTTTAAGCGCTATCACACATGAGCCTGCTGATGCTGTACTTTGTGCATCGCAGTCACTATGGCAAGGGAATGAAAGTGTTCTTGCTTCATTGTTGCTGCCTTTGGCCGGTATGAGCTTAATCGAGCGCACTATTCTTGCTTTGGTGCATCAGGGTGTGCGGCATATTCATGTGTTGGTTGATCTTGGCGCGGAGCCTTTGCAGGGCTTATTAGGAAAGGGCGAGCGTTGGGGCATTCGCTTAACCTGGTCTTCGTGCATGGGGGGCAAAATCCAGCCGCAACGGCTTGCGTCGCTTTTGTTGCAAGAACAGGTCTGGTTTATCGTGCCAGGTGCCTTACCCTCTAAGACTTTGTCTGGCGAAAGTGGCCATTGGGACTTGGCTGATGGTAGTTGGTCAGGATGGGCTAAGGTATCCGCCGCGCAATTGTCTGATGCCATTGATGGAAAATTACCGTTGCCTGGCGTTAAGCAGCCCTTTACTGGTTATTCCATGCGTAATCCCGCTGAATTGTTGCAGGCTCAATCTTATTGCTTGATAGGTGCGAAGGATCTTCCACCAACTTTTCGTGAGGTTGCGGCCCGGGTCTGGGTTGGGCCTGGCGTGGTCTTGGAGTCCGGCGTGACTCTAGAGGGGCCTGTGCTGATTGGTGCGGGTAGCCTGATTCGTCGTGGATGCCATGTCGGCCCGAATGTCGTGCTTGGTGTTCATTGTGTACTGGAGCAGGGTGTGAAGTGTACAAACACATTGTTGCAGGATGCCAGTTACGTGGCTCGAGATTTAGATGTGAGTCAGGTCTGTGCTGTCAGTGGGCAGACGCATGATGTAGAAGCTGGATGTATCCTGCCTATACCTGCTGCCGATTGCTTGTTGACTCAAATTGAGACGAGATCGGTACGAGTCGCGTGGGGGGAGCGCCTAATTGCGCGGATTTTTCTATTTGTGCGTCGTCTGAGACCGCATATTGATCGCTCTGAAAATGAAAAAAGGTTTCATCAATACCTGCAGGAAGTGAAGGCGGGACAACGTCATTTGATTGGCTTGCCGGTGCCATCTTCTTTCCTGAATCAAGGGCGACTCGAAGGGCTGCGCTTGGGGGCGATACGATTTTCCGCTTTACAAGGCCCTCGCTCCATTCCTGTGGACGTGAGCAGGGCGGAGCAGGACTTGATGGATGATCTGTACGGCGCGGCTATGCCTTGTCCTATTGATTGGAGACTTTTTTTAAAAGTGCTGAAGCTAATGAGTCGTACCGGGTTTCACGGAAGCCACTTTGTGTGAGTCAGGCCGGAACGGCCTGTTCTCTCAGACTGCGGTAGTAGTTTGCTTCAGCCTCCGCTGGCGGAATGTTGTCAATCAGTATCCAAATTTGACCAGCAGGTGGGTGGCGTAAATCTTGGACTAAGTTATATCGCAAGCCCAAGGCTTTTGCGGTAATCAATGGGATTTTGCATCGCGTATCCGGGATAGCCACCCAGGTCAGCGGTAGTGGCCGCCACGGTTAGAGTGGATGATAGGCCTATCGCTGGATACTGCTATCGTTCCAATGGCGGTATCCAGTATCGAATTGACCAACGCGGCATCTGGACGCGCTCCCATCGTCAAACTGGCCTATTGGCATATAATTTTTTTGGAAAGTAGTGCATTGGGATTGGCCCAAATTGGCCATCCTGCTATGCTTTCTATGCGCAAAGGGTGCAGATTCTTGCAAGTCGTTGCGCGTATAAATACTTGTATTTGTTTGATTTTCCTTTTTTGTCAACGGGTTGCGAAACGGCCTGCCTGCACTGTTAATCCGCAGGTCGCAGGTTCGAGCCCTGCTCGGGGAGCCAAGCATTACAAGGACCTAGTCGTTTTTCGACTAGGTCCTTTTTGCGTTTTGGCCCAATTTTGCCCCACGGCATGCCGGCATGAATGCTCTGCTATGCTCCTATGTTGTCGCCCGAGCCGGATAAGGATAGCCATCATGTACAGGATCAGTTTTTTGCTATTAAGCGTCGTGTTGCTGGGTGGGTGCGCTTCGTCGCAAGTTGTCCAGGCGCCGTCATCGACAGATGCCGGGCAGGCATTACTGATAGGGGAGGCGGATAACGGCTTGACGCTGCAGATGCAGCGCGGCCAGCGTTTGCTGTTGGCGGTGCCGGCCAATCCATCTACCGGCTATGTCTGGCAGGCTACGGGTTTTGCGCCGGTGCTGGCGCAGCAGGGCGAAGCACAATTTGTAGCGAATGGCAGCATGCCGGGTAGTGGCGGGGTCGAAGCCTGGTCTTTTGTGGCCAACAAGGCGGGCATCACGCAATTGCGGCTGCGCTATTTGCGGCCATGGGAAGCGATGCCGCTACGCGAACTGAACTACCGCGTCGAGGTCTATTGATTGATCTTTTTATCGTAGCCCTTGCGGGACGCAAAAAAGGCGCATGACTTGCATGCGCCTTTATTTATGGGGTGCGTCAATTATTTGATACGTCTGAATACTACCGTGCCATCCGCCGCAGTCAATGTAAGGCTATCCCCGCTTACCGTCAGTGGCAATGTCTGGTCAATGCCAACCGAGGACACATGATTGCCATAATCACCCTTATCCACGGTGGCTTCGCTGGCGTGCGATAGACCCCACCAGCCGGTCTGGTCTTTCAGAACTTGGTAGTTCAGGGTGTTGCTATCCCATGTGTACTTGCCGATTTCAAAGCCATTACATGCGCTGGGCTTCTCTTTGCTTACAAGATCACATCCATTGCTACCCGTTTCCACCATCAGATACTTGGTGAAGCCGGTTGTTTTTCCGGTGTTGTAGAAGGTCAGTAGCACATCGTTATTTCCGGCTTTAACAGTCCAGCTACCAAACAACGGCTTCTCTGCAAAAGGTGTCAAACGCTCAAATTGGTGGCTAGCTTGATTGTCCTTGACTTGAAGAACGCCATCCTTGAGTGTGAAATTGAATGTACCTTGCGGATGGGAAAGCCCCCACTCACCATTGGTGTCAAGCTGCGGGTAAGCCTTAAGCTCGCCAGTACTGGCATTCCAGCTATAGCGGCCACGCTCAATACCCGATTGTCCGCTGCTATCCTTGTCGCCATCCTGTGCCATGACATAAGTGCCATCAGGCAGGAAGGTCAGCAGCACCAGCGGGCCGGTATCTCCTTGTATCATCCGCCACGACCCAGCAATTCCTGCGGTCGCCAGTGCCGCATTCATATGCGCTGCGGCCTTGTCTTCGGTAACCAGTGGTTTGGGCAATGCCGTGCTCGCTGCAGTGTCGAAGTCTGGTGACTTAACGTCCAGATTCACTGCTTTTAGCTGCTCAAGCAGGGCGCGTGAAATCGTGATGCCGTTTTCCGGATTGCCGTCATCATCCAGCGTTTGCAACAATTGTGCGATATTGATCGCGATAGTACTTGCCTGTGCGTCGTCCCCTGCCAGCATCAAGGGTGTGACCAGCGCAGCGGCTTTGGCCTTCGGCAGCTGGATGCCACCGATGGAGAAGCTTACGCTCTCGCCCGGCAAATAGCGGAACTCGCCTTTTTCATTGGTGTAACCGGATTGTGTCGTCGTTTTGTACGCGACGCCTGCCACTACGCTGTCCTTGAATACGCCCGTCTGTGTTGCTGTCGCCGTTGAACTGCTACCTCCGCTGCCGCCGCAAGCAGCCAGAATGACAGGTAGCGTGATGGCCAGTAAGTGTTTGCTTTTCATATATCCCCCTTCTGTTTGTGGTGCTCCTTTAAGTAAAAATTAGGACTAGTCAGAAAAGTCGGGCTTGACCTATGTCAAGTGATTTCATGCTCGGATTTAAAGTGACTAATTTTTGATGTTTTTATATTGATAACACGCTGATATTTATAGTTTTTTTGTGAGTTTATTGTGGTGAAAATGGTCTTGATGTACAGCTGGTTTTTGATTGCCCAGCAAGCCGGGCCGGTTTGTTAAACCGCCCGTGCCATTCCGCTCCACGCTGCCGCATCCAGCCGGGTGTGTAGAAAGTCCACCATGGTTCTGACCTTGAGCGGCAGATATTTTCGGCTGGGGTAGAGCGCATAAATGGCCACTTCACCGGCACTCCATTGCGGCAGCACTTCAAGCAGCCGTCCGGCGGCAATGTCTTCCCCAACGATAAAGCCGGGCTGGCGCACCAGTCCCAGATGCGCCAGTGCAAACTGGCGGCAAACGTCACCATTATTCGCCACCAGACGCGAATCCACGCGGACGCTGCATACTTCCTCTTTGTTTTGCAATGCCCATAACTGGCGCTGGCTGGCATAGCTGTAATCGATTACGGCGTGTTGCGTGATGTCTTGCGGGTGTTGTAGTGGCGGGTGCCTGGCCAGATAGTCGGGGCTGGCGCACACCATCAGGCGGGCGCTGCAGAGTTGGCGCACGATCAGTTGCGAGTCGGGCTGCTCGCTGCTGATACGAATGGCCAGATCAAAACCGTCTTCAATCAGGTCTATCTTGCGGTCGGACAGGTCGATATCCAGCCGGATATCGGGATGGATCGCGGCAAATTCGGCCCACAAGGGAGCCAGATAGCGTGCGCCAAAGCTTAAGGGCGCGCTCATGCGCAGCAGGCCGCGCGGCTCCAGGCTATGGCTGGCCGCTTCGGCTTCCGCCTCGGCAATGGCCTGCAAAACCTCGCGGCAGCGTGCGACATAGCGTAGCCCTTCTTCGGTCAGGGACAGGCGCCGCGTGGTGCGCTGCATCAGCCTGACCCCCAGTTGCATTTCCAGATCGGCTACCAGGCGCGAGAGTCTGGTTTTCCCTTGCTCCAACTGGCTTGCCGCTCCGACAAAGCTGCCCTGATCCACTACCGCAACTAGCGCCCGCATCGCTTCTAGTTTGTCCATTGTTCTTCTTTTCGCATTAATTCATTTCATTTTAGGTAGTTTATCGCGATCTCAAATGCCAATACAGTGCGCAATATGACAAGGAGGGGTAGGGGATGGCAGCAAAAGCGTATGTGCCACTGCAAGTGTGGCTGCACTGGTTAATGGCGGTTCTGATCGTAGCGACCTTTGCCGGCGGGGTTTATGTGGCGGGTCTTTCCTTGTCGCCAGCCAAATTCCGCTATCTGGCCTGGCACAAGTGGGCGGGATTTGCCGTGTTGCTGCTGGTTATCATGCGTCTTGCGGCGCGACTGCGCTATGGCGCACCGGCTTTGCCCGGCCATATGAGCCCTCTGGCACAGGGCGCCGCCCACGCAGGGCATCTCGCGCTGTATGGCTTGATGCTGGCGGTGCCGCTGACTGGCTGGCTGATGAGTTCGGCCAAGGGGATCCCGCTGGTGCTGTTTACGGTAGTGCCTGTGCCGGATCTGGTTGCGGCTAACCCTGAACTTGCCGAGCGCCTTGTCTTCTGGCATCCGCTTCTGGCCTATACCCTGGCCGCTTTTATTTGCCTGCATGTGCTGGCCGCCCTCAAGCACCACTATCTCGATCGCGACGGGCTGCTCTTTCGCATGCGCCTGCGTCAACCATAAGGATGTAATGATGAAAAAACAGATTTTGGCGCTCGCGCTCTGTCTGCCGCTCTGGGCGCAAGCACAAGTGCTGGATGCCGCTGCCAGCCGGCTTGATTTCACGCTGACCCAGATGGGCGTGCCGATGAAGGGCAGCTTTCGCGCTTTCAAGGCCGAGGTGAATTTTGATCCGGCCAAACTGGCCGCCAGCCGTGCCGATATCCGTATTGCCACGACCAGTATTGCCTTGCCGGCGGCTGACGCGGTGAATGAAGCGAAAAAACCGGACTGGTTTGATGTTGCACGCTACCCCGAGGCGCGTTTTGTTGCTGGCCAGTTCAAACAGTTGGCGCCTGAGCGTTTCGAAGTGCGCGGCAAACTGACGCTGAAGGGCATTACTCGCGAGATTGCCGCGCCGTTTACGGCGAAGGCGCAGGGCAAGAAGCTGCTGATCGACGGCGTGCTGCCCGTGTCGCGTCTGGCATTCAATATCGGCGACGGCAGCTGGCGTGATACCGAAACCGTGTCCGATATTGTCAAACTCAATTTCAGTCTGACCCTGATCCAACCCTGAATAAACCCGAAGGAACACACCATGAAAAAAACTCTGCTTGCCAGCCTGATTTTGTCTGCCGTTAGCGCCGCTTATGCCGCACCGCTCAAGTATGAAATCGACCCGACCCACACCACGGCCAGTTATGAGGTCAACCATCTGGGTATGTCGCTGCAGAGCGGGACTTTCAGCCAGATCAAGGGCAATTTGCTGGTCGATGAGGCAGCCAAAACGGCCAGGGTGGATGTGACTATTCCGACTGCCACGCTTAACAGCCATCTGGCCAAGCGTGATGAGCACCTGAAAAGTGCCGACTTTTTTGATGTGGCCAAATATCCGACCATGCGTTTCGTTTCGGACAAGGTGGTTTTCAAGGATGGCAAACCTTCCGTTATCGACGGCAAGCTGACACTGCTGGGGGTGACCAAGCCGGTGACGCTCAAGGTGCGCTTTGCCTCCAAGCAGGCCAATCCTATGAGCGGGGTAGAGACCTGGGGGGTGAATGCCACCGGCCAGCTCAAGCGCAGCGAGTTCGGCATGAAGACCTATCTGCCGGGTATTGCCGACGAAGTGAAACTGGATATTGCGCTGGAAGCACCCAAGGCGCAGTAATGCTGTGAGCGGCTTGGCCTGATTCAAGCCGCGACAATCCGCTACAGAGGTTCAGTCATGCGTTTACCCACCTTGTTCATTTCCCATGGTGCGCCCACGCTGGTGCTGGAAGAGGGCGCCGACGCACAGTTTCTGGCTTCGCTCCCCACGCGTTTCGCGACACCGCGTGCGGTGCTGGTGGTGTCGGCACACTGGCAGGCTAGGCAACCCGTTATCGGTAGCGCCGCGCAGCCGGCGACGATCCATGATTTTTCCGGCTTTCCCGCCCCCTTGTATGGGCTGCAATATCCGGCACACGGCAGCCACGAGGGCGTGGCCGAGCTTGCTGGCGCACTGGACAAGGCCGGCATCGCTTATGCTGTCGATGACATGCGCGGGCTGGATCATGGCGCATGGGTGCCGCTGAAACATATGTGGCCAGACGCCAGTGTGCCGGTGCTGACACTGGCGCTGCCTTATGGGGCAGACGCAAAAGCATTGCTGGCGCTGGGTGATGCGCTGTCCGGTTTACCGGCGCAAGGCGTGCTGGTATTGGGCTCGGGCGGGCTTGTGCACAATCTGGCTGCCTTGCAGGCGGATGGCAGTCACGCGCCACAGTGGGCACTGGCGTTTGAAGCGTGGATGGACGATGCGCTGCAAAACGGGCGGCGCGAAGAGCTGCTGGACTGGCAGCAGCTGGCGCCTCATGCGCGTCAGGCACACCCCAGTAGCGAGCATCTGGCACCGCTGTTTGTTGTACTGGGTGCGGCCGGACAGGCGGCCCGGGCGCATAAATGGCATGAGGCGTGGCGTTACGGCAGCTTGTCGATGGCGGCTTACGCCTTTGTCTGAAAGCGTAAGCCGGTGGGGGCAGGTTTGCCGTGTGTCAGACTTCGAAGGTTTCCGCCAGCTTGCGCATCTCATCTGCACGGACAGACAGACCGCCAATCTGGCGGGTCGCGCTGGCCAGATGTTCGTTGGAGGCGCTAAATTGCTCGGCAATACTCGCCATTTCGTTTGCCAGATGATTGGCGGCTGCCGATTGCTGCTGGTTGGCACTGGCGATGTCCTGCATATTGCCGTCTACGTTCTCGGTCTCGCGTGAGACGGCATGAATGCCGTCTGCCGCATCCTTCTGGGCTAGCGCACTGTTCTGGCTTTGACGGGTGACATCGCTCATTTTGTTGATGGCGTTGCTGGTCGCCTCATTGACATGGGCGATAAGCTGGTTGATCTGTCCGGTTGACTGGCTGGTGCGTTCCGCCAGCTTTCTGACTTCATCGGCCACGACGGCAAAGCCGCGGCCCGCTTCGCCAGCCCGCGCGGCTTCGATGGCCGCATTCAGTGCCAGCAAATTGGTCTGCTCGGCAATGTCGTGAATGGTATTGCTGACCAGACTGATCTGGCCGATGGCATCTCCTAGCGAAGCCACCGTTTGCTGGGCCGTTTCGACCTCGCGGCTGAAGGTGCCGCTTTGTGCTTCCAGCAAGGACAGTTGCTTGCTGCTGTTGTCCAGTCGTTCGCGGGTCATTTTGCTGATCTGTGCGGACTGGGTGGCATTTTCTGCGACTTGCGTGATGGATGAGGACAGCTCTTCAATCGCACTGCTGATATTGGTGACGCTGTCGTTACCGTTGGCGATGCGATCTTGTGTCTCGTGCATGCGTGTTTCCAGTTGTGCGCTGCTGCTGGTCAAGGCATGGGCCGCGGTCTGGATGTCGTCAACCACAACCTTGGTTCTGGCCTGCATGATGGCCAGTGCCGTTGCCAGCTCTTGGGCGATACCTGACTGCTTGCGGGCAATGGATTCGCCCAGCCGGCCTTCGGCCATGGCATGGCAGGCGTCAATCAGCGCATGGATATTTTGTTGCTGACGCTGCTCATAGGCCTGCCAGGCCAGTGTGGCGACCAGGGCGAAAGCGCCCAAGGCCAGTGCCAGTGGCGAGGCTTGCCATGCTGCCATGCCGGCTACCAGCGCAAACATCAATAATCCATAAAGCCGGCGTACCGTCTTTTCACTGGGGCCTTTTCGGGGTGGGCGGGGCAGGGCTGTGGCCGACATCAAGGCCGGGTAGTCGCGCTGTGCCTGCTCGACCTGTGTGCGCGAGGCAGGGGAGCGTACCGACATATAACCGACAGTCTTGCCTTTTTCCTGCATGGGCAGTACGAAGGCATCCACCCAGTAATGGTTGCCGTTTTTGCAGCGGTTTTTGACCAGGCCATTCCATGGCTGGCCCGAGCGTATGGTCTGCCATAAATCGGCAAACAGCAGCGGCGGCATATCCGGATGACGCACGATATTGTGGTGCTGTCCGATCAGCTCGTCGCGGGTGAAGCCGGATATTTCCAGAAAGCGGTCGTTGGCATACTCGATCACACCATCCAGCCGGGTGCGGGTGACGATGATCCCTTCGGTAAAGGGTGTTTCCTGATTGGTAACAGGCTGGTTGTTGCGCATGTTTTGATTCCAGATAGATAGATTCTTGAGTCAGTCGTCTTAGGCAATGCACGGCTTGTGGCCGTGTTATGCATGCTGTGCCGGGATATGGATAAGGGCGTCGATGACGGCTTGTGCCGGCATCGGACGGGCAAACAAATAGCCTTGCAGAGTCAGGTCGCCACGCTCGGCCAGAAAATGTTGCTGGGCTTTTGTTTCGACGCCTTCGGCAACAATGGCCAGGCCGAGATGGCGGGCGATGGAAATAATGGTATCGACCAGTGCGCCATCGTTTTTGTCACCGGGCAGGTTGCGTACAAAGCTCTGGTCTATTTTCAGCTCGTGTATCGGCAGTTGCTTGAGATAGGCCAGCGAGGAGTAGCCGGTGCCAAAGTCGTCGATGGAAAAGCGTATGCCGGCTTCGCTTAGCGCAGCCATTTTGGCGCGTGCCTCATCGAATTTGTCCAGCAGCAGGCCTTCGGTGATCTCCAGTAACAGCCGGTTGGGCGAGGCACCTTCACGCTCCAGGGTTGCCAGTACGGTATCGACAAAGTCATCCTGGGCGAAGTGTTTGGGGCTGACATTGACTGCAATGGAAATAGAGCAGCCTGCTGCCGCGAGCTGTGCCAGCGCCTGACAGGCCGCAGTGAGCACCCAGTTGTCCAGCGCTATGATCAAGCCGCTTTCTTCGGCAACCATGATGAATTCTCCGGGCGGAACCAGGCCGCGTACCGGATGCTCCCAGCGCACCAGCGCTTCCAGTGCACAGACTTGCCCTTGGGTGTCCACCTGATGTTGCAGGTAGAGCCTTAGCTCTCCTTCTGTGATGGCAAGTCGCAACTCGCGTTCGATATCAAAGCGTTTACGTGCGATGTCGCCCATGCTGCTTTCGAAAAAGGCAATATGGCCGCCATTCTGGCGGCGGGCGCGTGAGAGTGCGGTCTGGGCCATCAGCATCAGTTCGCTGGCATCTTCACTGCCACTGGCCAGTGCAATGCCAACGCTGATGCTTAGCTGCACCGGGCTGCCTTCCAGCTCAATAGGCTGGGCGACGCTGGCTTGTACATCACTGGCCAGATGCATCATGACCGAAGCTGCCTCCCGCCTGGACGCCGGCAGATTGGTTTGCAAAATGGCAAACTCGTCGCCGGTCAAGTGTGCCAGCAGGGCATGAGGAAATTGTGCAGCCAGACGTTCGCCAACGCTGCACAGCAGTTTGTCGCCGGCTTGCATGCCGCGTGCTTCGTTGATTTTGTTGAAACGGTCGATATTGAGTACCAGCACGGCCACACCGCCTTGGCGGCTTAGCGTTTCATCCAGTTTTTCCAGCAGCAGTTTGCGGTTGGGCAATTGGGTCAGCGAGTCATAAAGTGCCAGTCGGCGCGCGTCTTCCTGGGCGCGGTAGATACAGGCCAGGTCGCTGAATAAGGCGACATAGCGATTGATACTGGCATCTTCTTCATCACGGATGGCGCGCACCATCAGCCACTGCGGATAGATCTCGCCATTTTTTCGCTTGTTCCAGATCTCGCCTTGCCACAGACCCGTTTGTTTCAGCGTCCGGTTGAATTGCCGGAAAAATTCCTTATCGTGCCGGCCCGAGGACAAAAGTGTCGGGGTATTGCCTAGTGCATCGCTGGCGCTGTAGCCGGTAATGTCGGTGAATGCCGGGTTGACGGCAATGATGCGGTTATTTGCATCGGTGACGAGTATGCCCTCGGCGGCCGCATCGAATACTTGCTGCGCCAGTTGCAAGCTGGCCTGGTTGGCCAGCAGGGTATCGCGGTCTGTGCGCGTACGCGCAAGACCTGCATTGAAAACCTGTACCAGTTCGCGTATTTCGGCAACCCCTTGTTCCGCTACCGGGGGCAGGTCAAGCCGGCCTTGTTGCAAGGCGCGGCTGCGACCGAGCAGATCAGCAAGCGGAATGGCCACATTGCCGCGCACCCACCACGACAATATGCCGGCAAACAGCAGCATGCCCAGCCACTCGGGCAGGCGCTGCCATAAGCCGTGGCTAAGCCCGGCAGTCATGTTCCGGCTGTAGTCGTAACGTATCCATACCACGCCGCGCTCCAGGGCGCTGATTTCATGACGGCTGGCCGCCATGGTGTATGGCATCATGATGCTCAGCTTTTTATTGCGCACATCATTCTTCAGCAGTGCCTTTACGCCGGAGCGGGCGAGGGCAAAGCCCGCCTCGTCCCAGGCGGGCAATGCGAGGGCCGCCGGCTGCCCTTTGCGTTCACTGCGGCTGGCGTAGCGTACTTTCCCGTCGGCGTTTACCAGTGCCGTTTCCATGCCGTCGCTTTGGGCACCTGCGAGCATGACTTCGGCCTCGAGTTGGGCCGGATTGTGCTGCTGCAACGTGTCGGCCAGACGGGACAGGCGTGCCGATTCGCTACGAAGTAGCGCATCGGCGTGCTCGTGGATGCTCTGTGTTTCGATCTGCCGCATCCAGGCCAGAGACAGTATGACTGACAGGATAAAAGCGATAATGACGGCCAGCGGCAATAGCAGGCGCAAGGATAAGGCGCGATATCTCATGTAGAAACACCCGGTAAAAATCGTGGGTTGCTTAGCCGCTCGGTCAGCCCGGTTGTGGCCGGTAGCAAGCCCGCATCCTGCATCAGCCTGCTCAAGCGGCGTGCCGCAAGGGTCAGTAAAGATGGCTCGCCGTTTAGCAGGCGCAGATTGTCGCCAGGACCGGGTAGTACGAGGGCCGAGAAAATGGCAGCAATGGCGTCGGCTTGCTCATGCATGCGTAAAGCCATAATGGCAAGCACGCTTTCCTGTGCCTGATTCAGGCGTTCCAGTACGGCGAAATGGGCGCGCAGCAATAGACGCAATGCATTTTCATGCTGTGCCAGTACCTCGCGACGTACGGCGAGTACATCGAAAATGGTATCGGGCAGCTCACTGCTGTCAAATACGACATGCCCTCCCTGGCGCTGCAGCTTGGTGCTGACCGGCGGATAGCTGATCAGGGCATCGATCTGCCCTTTGCGCCAGGCATTCTCATGGTCATTGACCGGCAACGGAACAATATCGACGTCTTCGGGTTTGAGTTTTGCCGCTTGCAAGATGCCCGCCAGCATGACCGCACCCGTGGCCGAGCTTTCCACCCCTATGCGCTGTCCTTTGAGTTCATGTAAATGCGGGATGTCCTCTCTGGTAAGCAGCACGTCTGCGCCGGCAGAAATATTGAATACCATGACCACAACCAGATCCAGACCGGTGGCGCGTGCGCGCAGCACTTCATCCAGCGTCAGTGTGGCGGCATCGGTGATGCCGGCAGCCAGTAGTTGTAATGAATCGCTGGCTGACGGGACTTCGATCAGATTGATTTGATCGGCAGGCAGCAGCCCCTCGTGCCGTGCAACAAACAGCATTTCATATCCAGGCCAGATATGGCTGCTTATCTTAAGCGTTGCTGGATCTGTTGTGCGGCAAGCCGGCAGTAAAGCCCCTAGCCCTAATGCGCAGCCGACGCCAAACAGGCGGCGGCGGTAAGGGGATGGCAGAGGATTTTCAGCCGCGCGGTCCATAGTATTTTCAATTGTTTTCTATTGTCATATGTCGATGATATTACCGCTTGAAAGACCCGTCCATGATTATGGTCAATGGTTGAGTCATTGCTGCAGAGTGTGGCCGTGCAGGATGTTTGCCTTGGGGGGCTTGTGGCCTTGCCGGTGCGCTGCCCAGCCATAGCGTGCATCTGCGAAATTGTGTCCTTCAGCGCTGGAAGCGGCGCATAAAGCCGCGGTCTATATAGTCTTTGAGTTTCCACACCCAGGCACCTGCGAAGCTGAAACCCTTGTACACGCCGATGGCACGCCGGGATCCCGAGACCAGCAGCGACAGATAGCTGCTTTGTGGTGTGTAGCGCAACAGGGGCTGGCCATCGAGTGCCGCCAGCAGATTGTGCGCGAGAATGGCGCCGTGGCGTACGGCATAGACGCCGGCCTTGTCATGGACATGGCCTGTCTGGCTGGCGATATCGCCACCGGCAAATACGCAGGGGTGACTGGTCGAGCGCAAGGTCGCGTCGACCTGTACGAAGCCTGATGCATCGCAGGCCAGACCGGCAGCCTGCGGCCAGGCTTGCGCGGACGAGCCGCTGGCCCAGAACAGGCTATCAAATGGCAACGCCAGCCCCGATGCCAATTGCAGCAGACGGGCGCTGACTGCATTTATTGCCTCGCCTTCACGCCAGCTCACGCCGGCTGCTTGCAGGGCCTGTTTTGCCCGATGTGCGGCGCGTGCAGGGTGGCGCTTGAGCAGGCGGCTGCGGCTGATCAGCGTGATGTGTTTTGCCGGATATCTGAGCGCCAGTGTCAGGGCAAGCTCTACGCCTGCCGCGCCACCGCCAGCCACCACGATCTGTTCAGGCCCGGGCCGGGCATCCAGTTGCTGCAAGCGGCGGATAAAACCGTCTATCGGCTTGACGCCGCAGGCATAGTCGGCAGCGCCGGGTATGGCGTTAAGCCTGGGACTGGAGCCGATATCGAGCGAGAGCAGGTCGAACTCCAGCGCGAGTTTGCCCGTGTACAGCGTACGCTTTGCCAAGTCCAGCGCGGTGGCCGTGTCGTGGATCAGCCTGACACCGGCGGCCAGACATAGCGGGGCGAGGTCGATATGAATCTCTTCGCGCGTGTAAGCGCCGGCGACAAAGCCCGGCAACATGCCTGAGTAGGGGGCAAGCACATCGCGTGTCAGTAGCGTGATTTCCACATCGGGGCGGGGCTGGCGTATCAGTGCTTCCAGCACAAACAGGTGGCTGTGGCCGCCACCGATTAGCAGCAGTTTTTTCATTGTGCGGAGAACCAGATATCGCCATACCAGGCGCTGGCTTTGCCGCCGGCGTTGTCGGCATCGCTCATCAGCGCCACCGCGTCGATATGGTCAAAGTCTTCACCAAAGGCGGTTTTCAGGTCTTCGCGTACATTGCGCTTGTGCACCACCCACTGCCCGGCCTTGGCATTGCCGCTGTCGACCGCCTGCAGCATGGCTTGGGAAACAAAGGCATTGGGCCAGCGGCTGCCGATGGGCTGGTTGCTGGACCAGACATAGTTCAGTGCGCGGCTGGACAGGCCGAAGGGGCCGCGCTCGTCCACCACATACACTCGTGCCGGATAGTCGTCGCCGCTCTTGCTTCTTTCGTTGACACCGGCGTAGGTGTTGCTGATTTTCCAGCGCCAGTTAAGGAAAGGCGTCTTGGTGAGGTCAACCTTCATTTTGCGGAATTTGCCGGAAGCACCGCCATCGGCGTCGGCGCGCAACAC
>NZ_RJTZ01000042.1:0-25621 GCF_024343515.1 Aquitalea sp. S1-19
GACTGCGACAGCGACTGGGCGGTGGCGGAAACCTGGCCTGCTGCATTGGACAGCGCATCGGCCGCCGTGGTGATCTGGGCGATGGTGTCGGACAGCTTGGCGATCGTGTTGTTGATGGCAGCTGCCAGCGCGGCAAAGTCGCCCTGGTACTGCGTGGTGATGGACTGCGTCATGTCGCCCTGTTCCATTGCGGCCATCACTCGCTGTACGTCGCGAATCGGCGACACCACGGCGTCGAGGGTGTCGTTGACGCCAGTGACAATGCTGCGGAAGTCGCCCTGGTGCATGCTGGCATCGGCACGGGTGTCGAGCTTGCCTGCGACCGCCGACTCGGACAGCTGTCGGGCATCGGCAATCAGGCGGTTGACTGCCTCAATACAGGTATTCAGGTTGTTTTTCAGCAGGTTGAAGTCGCCATTGTAACTGTCGCTGATCTTGGCTGGGATGTCGCCACGGGCGATGCGCGCGACGTAGTCGGCGGCAACTTGCAGCGGGCCGATCACCGCATCCAGGGTGTCGTTGACGCCGCTGACGATGGACTTGAATTCGCCCTGATGCTTGCCGGCCTCGGCGCGGGTGTCCAGTCGGCCTTCGACGGCGGCCAGGCTCAGCAGGCGGGTGTCCGCCGCCATGGCCTGCACCGAGGTCTGGACGGCACCGACCGCGCGCACCATTTCACCCACTTCGTCGCGGTGCTGGTTCTCCAGTGTGAAGCCGAAGTCACCGGCGGCCATCTTCTTCGCGGCGCCGACGGCCTCGCCCAGCGGACGGGTGATGCTGCGTGTGATCAAGAAACCGATCAGCAGGGTCAGGGTGACCGCGATGCCGCCTAGCGCGATCAGCAGCAGCTGCGTCTGCTGTGACAGTTCTGCTGCTGCCTCGCCGGACTCATTCATCAGCTTTATCTGGTAGTCGATCAGCTCGTTCACCGCGCCGATATAGGCGGTTTGGGTGCTGCGCAGGTTTCCTTGCAGCAGCGCGGCCGCGGCCTCCCTGTTGTCGGCCTTGATCAGCTCGATCAGCTGTTCCTGATGTTCGACATAGTTGTTGCGGGCGAGCTTGATCTTGTCCAGCAAGACGACACCCTGTTCGCTGGTGATGGCTTTTTCCAGCGTGGTCAGGCGCTCGGTAATCACCTTGCGCTGTTCGGCCACAGTCGCTAGCGACTTGTCTTGTTCGGGGCCGGTGAAGATATAGGCGTTGCGCAGCTGGCGGGCGATGACGTTGATCGCGCCGATGACCTCGTTGGCCTGAACCACCTTGGGGAAGCGGTCCTGTACCGTCAGGTTGATTTCATGCGACAGCTCGGAGATGCGGGCATAGCTGGTCAGTGCCATGGCAGCGAGCAGAGCAAGGATCAGGGCATAGCCAATGGCCAGCCGCGTGCCGATTTTCAGGTTGTTCAACATGCCGTTTCTCCACGGTATGAAAATGGTCAAATTGTTGCGGCCAGCCGGGGCGAACTGCCCTTGCGTGCCTCGTGTTCTTCGTTGCGGGCCGCCCGCTGCACCAGTGCCTGTACTTCCAGAATCAGCGCCACTTCGCCGCTGCCCAGAATGGTGGAGCCGCCGATGCCGCGCAGTTGCTGGAATATTCCCGACAGCGGCTTGATCACCGTCTGGAATTCCCCCATCAGCTGATCCACCACGATGCCGGCTTTGGTGCCGGCGTACTGGACCACCACGACGCTTTCCCGCTCCGGCCTGGGGCCGTCCATCCCGAACAGCTCGCGCAGCCGGATAAAGGGCAGCACCTCGCCGCGCAGGTTGAGGAAGGCGCAGCGGCTGCTGTTTTCTTTAAGCTCGATGCACTCGATCACCGAGTCCAGCGGGATGACGTAAGTGGATTTGCCTACTCCGACCAGGAAGCCGTCGATGATGGCCAGAGTCAGCGGCAGGCGAATGGAGAAGGTGGTGCCCTGGCCCTCGCTGGAGCTGACATCGCAGCTGCCGCGCAGGCTTTGGATATTGCGCCGTACCACATCCATGCCGACGCCGCGCCCGGACAGGTTGGTAACCTGTTCGGCGGTAGAAAAACCCGGCTCCCAGATCAGATTGATGATCTCCTGATCGCTGAGAGTCTGGCTCGGCTGGATCAGGCCTTTTTCGACCGCCTTGTCAAAAATCTTGTCGCGTGGCAGGCCGGCGCCGTCGTCCCTGACCTCGATCACGATGCTGCCGGAGTCGTGGAAGGCATTGAGCGCGACGGTGCCGCAGCGCGGCTTGCCTTGCGCTTCGCGCATGGCGGCCGGTTCGATGCCGTGGTCCATCGAGTTGCGCACCAGGTGCATCAGCGGGTCGCCGATCTTCTCGACCACCGATTTGTCCAGCTCGGTGTCGGCGCCGGAAATCTTCAGCTCGATTTCTTTGCCCAGTTCGCGCGAGACATCGCGCACCACGCGGTTGAAGCGGTTAAAGGTCTCGCCGATCTGTACCATGCGTAGCTGCAAGGCCGCATCGCGGATGTTTTCCACCAGTCGCGACAGGATGGAGGTGGTCTCGACCAGCTGGCTTTGTCCGCTTTTTGTGGCCAGCAGATTGGCTGAGGCGCCGGCGATCACCAGTTCGCCCACCAGATCGATCAACTGGTCGAGCTTGTCAGCCTGCACCCGGATCAGGCGGGCCTCGACCGCTTTTTTCTCGCTGACCTGACTTTGCCGGCTGATGGCCGCTTCGACCACTTCCTTGTGTACGACTTTCTGCTCGATCAGGATTTCGCCGATCTGGGGCGGGGCGAGCGGGGGCGTTTCGCCAGTGCGCGCAGCATGTTGTACAGCCAGACCCTGTTGCAGTTCGGCTTCGGTCAGTGCACCGCAGCGCACCAGGATCTCGCCCAGGCGCATTTCGTCTTCCGGCAGTTTGCCGATCAGCTCGATATAGGCGGCCAGCCGGCTTTGTGGCGGCAGAATGTGCAGTTCGCATTCATCGCGGCAGAAATCGAACACGTTTTCGATGGTGGCTTTGTCGGCATGGGTGCTCAACCTGACCTCGAAACCGAGGTAGCAGGATTCCGGGTCCATGTCTGCCGCCGGCGGCATCGCATCGGGCACCGTCTCCAGTGCGACGACTTCGCCCAGCGAGCCCAGATAACGGATAAAGGCCAGCGGATCCAGTCCGCCGCGCATTACATCGGGGCCGAAGCGCACCGAGACATGCCAGACATCTCCGTCAGTTGAGGGCTCGGAGGTGGCGGGGATGGCTTCGGCCTGCACGGCCGGGGCGGGCATGCCGCTGCGGGCAGCCAGTTCGGCCAGCAGCAGGCTGCCGGCTGCCTGCACATCATCCGGCGGTTCGGCCTTGCCCGACTCGAGCACGCCCATCAGCAGGTTCAGGTGGTCGCAGCAGCGCAAAAGCAGGCTGTCCAGCGTATCCGATACCTGAATCTCGCCATTGCGCAGCCGGTCGAGCACATTCTCCACCTTATGCATGAAGCCTTCGATAAAGTGGCACTCGATCACACCCGATGCGCCCTTGATGGTGTGTGCCGCACGGAAGATGCTGTTGATATTGTCCCTGTCGTCCGGCCGCTGCTCAAGCTCGAGCAGGCCGTTCTCCAGCGCGAGCAACTGCTCGCGCCCTTCCTGGATAAATACGCTGGTCAATTCATCCATGGTGAGCCTCAGTTCTGTCGGTTTGCTGCCGGCTGCGCTTCATCGCCGAGCAGGGTATCGAGGCGGCAGAATGCCAGCGTCTGGCGCAGACTGTCGTTGCAGCCGCGGATATGCAGCGTCTTGCCTTGCCGGTCGGCTTCGCGCCGGGCGAGCAATAGCAATTGCAGCCCCGCGCTGTCCATTTCGGCAACCTGTTCCAGATCCAGCTCCAAGTGAGCGGCGCGTTCGAGCGCATCCACTAGCTGCGGTTTGAGTGCGTGTGCATTTTCGATTACCAGATCCTGGCTCAGGGTCAGTTGTACCGTATCGCCCATCTGTCGCTCCTTCAGAACAGCTCGATCTTGGCGGAATCCGTTTCGCGCGGGCCGCCATCCTGCAGCGCCTCGCGGTGGGTCGTGCGCTGCGAGGCCATGACATAAGAGGCGTACAGTGCCTCTAGTCGCTCATCCAGCGGGGTGTAATGAAAGTCTTGGTCGCGCGCGGCCAGCATGCGTGCCGACAGGTGTTCGCAGTGCTCATCCAGCCGGATCAGCGCCTGCTGTACCTGCTCGATCTGCTGGCGGGTGATGTCCTGGAACTGCACGCTGGCCAGCGCTTCCATGAACATGCCGGCCAGCTCGTTGCTGGCACCTCGCACCGTTTCCAGTACATGCATGTCCTGTTCGAGCAGGCTCTGATAGCCGGCGCCCAGGCTGGAGAGCTGGGTGGAGAACTGGCCCAGCGCCAGCCGTTCCTCGTCGATCTTGCTGTGCGAGATCTTGTCTTGGAACTGCTGGCGGATCGAATCGCTGACCGCATGGATGCCGTCATTGATCTTGCCGACGGCAGCATCGGTCGCGGTCGAGAGTTTGCGCACCTCATCAGCAACCACCGCGAAGCCGCGCCCGGCTTCGCCGGCACGTGCAGCCTCGATTGCGGCATTGAGCGCCAGCAGGTCGGTCTGGCCGGAAATCTGCTTGATCAGGGTTACCAACTGGCCCAGCTCTTCGGTCTCGCCGGCGATGGCCTCGATGCGCTGGCGATCCTGGGCTACCTCGTCCATGCGCTCGCGGATATAGATTTCCATGCGTGAAATCAGCTGTGTGTTTTCGGAAATATTATGCTCTGACAGGCTGACGATCTCGCTGGAGCGTCCGGCCGTGTCGGTGACAAAGCTGTCCAGCCGGGTGACGACCACGTCGATGGCTTGCAGGCGTTCGGTGATATCGAAGGCGGCCTGTTCGGTTTCCTGGCTGATATGGGCCAGTTGCTGGCGCAGCACTTCGTTGTACTGGCGCACGCTCTGTAGTTCGCGTGCGATCTCCGTATTCATGGCCTCTGCATCGTTAAGCTTGCCGGCCAGTTCCGGGTCCGGCCCGGCCAGACCAAACTGCAGGTCACGATAGAACGCCAGCGATAGGGCATGCTGCGCGAGGAAGGCCAGCATCACGATCAGGAAAACACCGATACCGTCGCCTACGCTCGGGCTGATGCCTAGTCCGGGCAGGAAAGTCTGGTGGAAGTCGTCATGAAAGAAGTAGATGACAAAGGCTGCGCTGCTGGCTACGAGCAAGGCCACCAGCAGGGTGCGCTTCATAAGGTCGCCGAGCGACATGGTGATTCCTTTAGCGAAGAACCATGCCGATGGTTTTGAGCAGTTCGTCCGCCGTGGCCGGCTTCACGATCCAGCCAGTGGCGCCAGCGGCCTTGGCTTCCATCTTTTTCGTCTGCTGTGATTCGGTGGTGAGCAGCAGGATGGGGATAAAACGGCAGTTGGGCAGCTTGCGCACTTCCTTGATCAGCTCGATGCCATTCATGCCCGGCATATTGAGGTCGGTCAGCAGCAGGTCGGCCTTGGCGCCGGCCTTGAGTTTGCGCAAGGCTTCTTCCGCGTTGCTGGCCTTGTCGGTGGCAAAGCCGGCTTTGCCGAGGATATTGGAGATGCTCAGCAGAATGGTGGCCGAATCATCCACCAGGAAGATGGTTTTCACTTTATTTGACTCCGGCGTGACTCAAAATTAGGGAGCTTGGAAAGCTGTATATGCGGTTCAATTTTACATGAATAGATATGCATATAAAACTTATTGTGAATATGTTTTATTTTTAAATAAACATTTGTTGTACGGGTGGAACTGCTTGTGACACCGCGCTGATCCAGCTGGCGGCAGGGGCAAATATTGCGGGTAGCAATGTGCACAGGCAGGGGGGGGCGGGCAGGTCAAGGCCGTGACAGCGGAAGTGAATGGCAGGGCAAGAACAGGGAGATGTTTTATATTCTTATTGGATATTTGAATTTAGGTTTATATTCTTTTTTGAGCTGGCTCATGCATGAAATAATGGCGTATCAATATCCGTTGCTACAGGTGCAGCCATGCAGGCATTTTCTGGACAATTCGATTTCCTGATCCAGCCGGGCTGGAACAATTCCGCGCCCGAACACTGGCAGAGTCATTGGCAGCAGTTATTGGCGGCGCGCCGGGTGTGCAACAGCGACTGGGCGCGCCCGCTGCGCCGCGACTGGCTCGCGGGGCTGCATCAGGCGATAGGTGAGGCGAAGAAGCCGGTGGTGGTGATCGCACACAGTCTGGGCTGCATTGCGCTCGCGCATTATGCGCGGCTTTATCCGCAGGCAATTGTCGCTGCCTTGCTGGTGGCGCCTGCCGATGTCGAGCGCCCCGATGCGCCACCGGCCTTGCAGGACTTCGCACCGCTGCCGCTGGCCCCCTTGCCGTTTCCGGCATCTGTCGTGGCCAGCCGCACCGATCCCTTCTGCCGTGCCGAGCGCGCCCAGTATCTGGCGGATCACTGGGATGTGCCGATCCATTGGCTGGATGACGCGGGCCATATCAATGTCGCCTCTGGCCACCATCAATGGCCGGAAGGGCTGGCGAGTCTGGAGGGGGTGTTGGCGCAACTGGCAGCGCAGGGTGGCGCGCTTACTGCCCGCGCATAAACAGCTTGTCCAGGTCGCGCATGGTGAGCCGCGTCCAGGTCGGGCGGCCGTGGTTGCACTGGCCGGAGCGCTCGGTGGCCTCCATGTCGCGTAGCAGGGCGTTCATTTCGGTCAGCGTCAGCTGGCGGTTGGCGCGCACGGCACCGTGACAGGCCATGCCAGCCAGTAGTTCATTGCGCCGCTCGGTCAATACCGCACTCATGCCGTGTTCGCGTACATCTTTGAGTACCGCGCGCGCCAGTTCGACCGCATCGCCGTCTTTCAGCCAGATGGGGACGCCGCGTATGGCAATCTGTGTGGGCGACAGCGGTGCCAGTTCTATCCCCAGCTTTTGCATCGCCTCGCCGTGCTCCTGCGCGCAGGCCGCTTCAAAACGATCCGCCCCGAAGGAGACTGGCAGCAGCAGGGGCTGCATCGGGATGACATCGCTTTCCAGTGCATTTTTCAGCCGCTCATACACAATGCGCTCGTGGGCGGCATGCATGTCGACCAGGACCAGCCCATCTACCGCCTGCGCCAGAATATACACGCCGTGCAATTGCGCCAGCGCAAAGCCCAGCGGCGGAATGCCGTCCCCGTTGTCTGGTGCTGGCGGGGGCGGTGTGAATGGTGCCGGATCTGTCACCGACTGCGCGGCGGTGGCGCGCTCTTCGTCACGCAGACCGGTAAACAGCTTGTCGTAAACGCCGACCGCCTCGCGTGCCACCGCGAGCGGAATGCGTTGCTGCTCGAAGCGCGGCGCAAACGGGGTGTGGCTGCGTGGCGGACTATCGGTGCGCACAGGCGGAAATAAGGGCGCGGTGGCCGGTGTGGGGTTGACCGGCATGCTAATGGCCGTGGGAACTGGCTTGCTACTCTCGTCTGCCGGTACTGCTGCTACGCTGGCATTGGGTGTGGCGGCCGTGGCATTGTTGCCGGCGCTGGCGGCCAGCGCCTTGTGCACGCTATGAAACAGAAACTGGTGGATGGCCTGGCTTTCGCGAAAACGCACCTCGATCTTGGTCGGGTGGACATTGACGTCGACACCGGCCGGATCCAGCGTGAAAAACAGGGCGTAAGCCGGGTGGCGCTCATGATGCAGCACGTCGCGGTAGGCCTGGCGTAGCGCATGCTGTGCGGTCTTGTCGCGTACAAAGCGGCCGTTGACGTAGAAATACTGTGCGTCGCGGCTGGCTTTGGAAAAGGTGGGGGATGCCACCAGGCCGCGCAGGCTCAAGCCTGCCGCTGCGCTGTCTATGATTAGCGAGGCATCGACAAAGTCGCGACCCAAGATGGCACCGACGCGGTCGGCCAGGCTTTGTGCCGGCAGGCGGCTGACCACCTTGCCGTTGTGGCGCAATATCATCTCGACCCCGGGGTGGGCCAGGGCGATGCGTTCGAAGGTGGCTGCACAATGGGCGTATTCGGTGGCCTCGCTCTTGAGGAATTTGCGCCGCGCCGGCGTGTTGAAATACAGGTCCACCATCTCGACCGAGGTGCCCTCGGGGTGGGCTGCCGGCTCGACCGGATGCAGCGTGCCATCGATGGCGACAATCTGGTGGGCGTGGGGCTCGCCTTGCGGCCGGCTCACCAGTGTCAGGCGCGACACCGAGGCTACGCTGGCCAGCCCTTCGCCGCGAAAACCCAGCGTCGAGACTTGTTCCAGATCGTCCAGCGACGCAATCTTGCTGGTGGCGTGCCTGTCCAGCGCCAGCGCCAGATCATCCGCCGCGATGCCTGAACCGTTGTCGCTGACGCGGATCAGCTTGATGCCGCCTTGCGCCAGATCGACGCTGATCTTGCTCGCCCCCGCGTCCAGGCTGTTTTCCAGCATTTCCTTCAAGGCAGATGCCGGGCGTTCGACCACTTCGCCGGCGGCGATCTGGTTGACCAGATGGTCGGACAGCTTCTGTATGCGTTTCATTGTGCTGCCTGCTTGCTGGCGGCGCGCTTGTGGCGCCAGAACTCGATCACACCGGGCAGGATGGAGACGAAGATAATGCCGAAGATCAGCAGCGTCAGGTTCTTTTTAACGATGGGCATATTGCCGAAGAAGTAGCCGGCGTAGCCGAAACTGCTTACCCATAGCACCGCACCGGTGACATTGTAAAAGGCGAAATGGCGGTAGCCCATCTTGCCGATGCCGGCCACAAAGGGCGCGAAAGTACGCACGATGGGCACGAAGCGGGCGAGGATGATGGTTTTGCCTCCATGCTTTTCATAGAAAGTATGGGTTTTGGCCAGGTACTCGGGACGGATCAGCTTGGGGTAGCGTGCCGCCAGCTTTTCACCAAAGTAGCGGCCGATGGCGTAGTTGACCCCGTCGCCGATAATCGCCGCGCAGATCAATAGCGCCACCATGGCGTGGATATTCATTTCACCCATGGCGGCCAGTGCGCCGGCGACAAACAGCAGCGAGTCACCGGGCAGGAAAGGCGTGACCACCAGCCCGGTTTCGCAAAACACGATCAAAAACAGGATGGCGTAGATCCACGGCCCGTAGGCGGCGGCAAGTTCAGCCAGATGCACGTCGATGTGCAGGATAAAGTCGATGACGAATTGAATCAGTTCCATAAGGGGCTTTCCGGTTTGCTTGCCGCAAGGCTCGGTCTGGGGCCAAGCCTTCCGGCAAACACAGAGGTGAAAAAGGGCCGGCTAGGCCGGCCCTTGTCTGCGATTGGGTGAATCAGACCACCGCTTCCTGCTTCTGTTTGGGCGGCTTGATCATGTGTTCGCGCTTGATGCCCAGCCATAGCGCCAGGGGGCTTGCCACTAGTACCGACGAGTAGATGCCGAACACGATGCCGATGGTCAGTGCCATGGCAAAGCCGTGCAGGGCAGGGCCGCCGAACAGCAGCATGGACAGCACCATGGTCTCGGTCGAGCCGTGGGTGATCATGGTACGGCTCATGGTCGAGGTGATGGCGTTGTCGATGACTTCGGCCGTGCTCTTGTTGCGCATGCCCGGCTTGCGGAAGTTTTCGCGGATACGGTCGAATACCACCACCGACTCGTTGACCGAGTAGCCCAGCACCGCCAGTATGCCGGCCAGTACCGTCAGCGAGAACTCCCACTGGAAGAAGGCAAAGCAGCCGAGGATGATCACCACGTCGTGCATGTTGGCAATGATGGCCGATACGGCAAAGCGCCATTCAAAGCGCAGCGCCAGATAGGCAATAATGCCCAGGCATACCATGGTCAGCGCGATCAGACCGTGGGAGACCAGTTCGGCACCGACCGACGGGCCGACAAACTCGACTTTGCGCAACTCGACCTGCGTATCGCCGGCTTTGAGTGTGTTCAACACCTGGTTGGACAGTTGCGCCGAGCTGATGTCTTTTTTCACCGGCAGGCGGATCAGTACGTCGCGACTGCTGCCCAGGCTCTGCACCTGTGCCTCGCCCAGTTTCAGGCTATCCACGCGTGGGCGGATGTCCTTCAGGTTGGCCGACTGCGCGTACTGCACCTCCATCACCGTACCGCCGGTGAATTCGACGCTGAGGTTAAGCCCCTTGCTGAACAGGAAGAACACGGCAAGGATAAAGGTCACCAGCGAAATCGCGGTGGTGAGCTTGCCGTAGCTCATGAACGGGATATCCCGTTTGATGCGGAAAAGCTCCATGGTAGTCCCTTACTTGGTTTCCGGTTTCCAGATCTGACCGACCGAGATCGAGGTCAGGCGGCGCTGGCGTCCATACCACAGATTCACGAAGCCGCGTGAAACCAGCACGGCCGAGAAAATGGAGGTCAGGATGCCCAGACAGTGCACGACGGCAAAGCCGCGTACCGGGCCGGAACCGAAGATCAGCAGCGCAAGGCCGGCGATCATGGTGGTGACGTTGGAGTCGAGAATCGTCGACCAGGCATGGGCGTAGCCGGCCTGGATGGCCGAGTGCGGCGGCATGCCGTTGCGTAGTTCTTCGCGTACCCGCTCGTTGATCAGTACGTTGGCGTCAATCGCCATGCCCAGCGTCAGCGCGATAGCGGCGATACCCGGTAGCGTCAGTGTCGCCTGCAGCATGGACAAAATGGCTACCAACATCAGCACGTTGACACCCAGCGACAGTACCGAGATCACGCCGAAGACGCGGTAGTAGATCACCATGAATACGGCGATGGCGGCAAAGCCCCACAAGGTGGAGTTAAAGCCCTTCTCGATGTTTTCCTTGCCCAGGCTTGGGCCGACGGTGCGCTCTTCGATAATCTGCATCGGTGCCGCCAGCGAGCCTGCGCGCAGCAGCAAGGCGGTATCGTTGGCTTCGGCCGAGTTCATCGAACCCGAGATCTGCACGCGGCCACCGCCGATTTCGGCGCGGATGACCGGTGCGGTCACGACTTCGCTCTTGCCTTTTTCTACCAGAATCATCGCCATGCGCCGGCCGATGTTTTCGCGCGTTACATCGCGGAAGATGCCGGCACCGGTCGAGTCGAGGTTGATGCTGACAGCCGGGGCGCCGTTTTCGTCGAAGGTCGGCTGGGCGTCGTTGATATTGTCACCGGTCAGTTCGACATCCTTCTTCACCAGGATTTTCTGCGGGCCGCGCGAAGTCAGCTCGTCCAGTAGCTCGTAGCCGGCCGGCGGGTTGCCTGCCAGTGCTTCGGCCACTTTGGCGTTGTCGTCTTCCACCATGCGGACTTGCAAGGTGGCGGTACGCCCCAGGATGTCCTTGGCCTTGGCGGTGTCCTGCACGCCGGGCAACTGCACCACGATACGGTTCGGGCCGGCTTGCTGGATCACCGGTTCGGCGACGCCCAGTTCGTTGACACGATTGTGCAAGGTGGTGATGTTCTGCTTGACGGCATCGGATTCGATACGGGTGATCTCTTCCGGTTTGAGCGTAAGCAGCAGGCGGAAGTTGGTGTCATCCGCTTTGATGGTCAGGCCGGGCAGGGTGCGCACAATGGCTTTTTCTGCCGCGGCCAGCGTTTCAGCATCTCTTAGCTGTACGTCCAGCGTGGTGCCGGTACGGCGGATATTGCCATAGCGGATTTTCTTGTCTTTAAGTTCGCGGCGGATATCGCCGGCGTAGCGTTCCATTGTCTTGTCGGTCGCGGCTTTCATATCCACTTCCAAGAGGAAGTGCACGCCGCCCCTGAGGTCAAGACCGAGGAACATCGGGTTGGCATGTATCTTGGTCAGCCATTGTGGCGATGCAGCCAGGAGGTTGAGCGCAATAATGTAGTTGTCGCCCAGTGCCTGCTGGATGACGTCACGCGCCTTGATTTGCGTGTCGGGATCCTTGAAGCGGACTTTCAGGCTGCCGTTGTCGAGATAGAGACCATCCGCTGCGATCTGATGGCTTTTGAGGGCCTCTTCCACGCGCGCCATAACGGCTGTGTCGACCGGTATCGACTGGCGTGAGCTGGAGATCTGTACAGCCGGTGTCTCGCCGTAAAAGTTGGGCAGCGTATAGATCGTCGATACGATCAGGGCCACCGCGATGACGAGGTATTTCCAGAGCGGGTAGCGATTCATGGGGAGGGTACTAGGCAAAAAGCAGGCCGCGACAAAGGCGGCCTGCTCCTGGGGTTTACAGGGACTTCATCGTGCCTTTTTCCAGCTTGGCCGCTACGGCGCCACGCTGGATGGTGATTTCCACACCGCTGGTGATTTCCAGTGTCAGGTACTGGTCGGTGACTTTGGTCACGCGCCCTATCATGCCGCCCTGGGTAACGACTTCATCGCCCTTTACGATCTCGGACAGCATTTTCTGCTGTTCCTTCATGCGTTTCTGTTGCGGGCGAACCAGCAAGAACCAGAACAGCACGAAGATCACGATCATGGGCAGGAACTGCATGATATCGAAGCCGGCTACAGCGGCGTCTGCTGCATAGGCAGGGGCAATAAACATCTGTGAACTCCCTCAGGTAGTGTCAGGCCGGAATACGGATAGACCGGTGATTGTAACGATGACGCGATGCTTTTCCAACCGCGATGGTGGCGGATAGATAAGCGCTATCCGACCCGTCATGTCATGACGGGTTCCATCGGCGTCAATTTATTGTTTTGATTCAGGCGCCGCGGGCACGCTTTTCGTGGAAGGACGCACGCCAGTCTTCGAAGCGATCCGCGTCGATTGCATCGCGCATTTCCTGCATCAGTTCCTGATAGTAATGCAGGTTGTGGATGGTATTGAGGCGGGCACCGAGGATTTCGCCGGTACGGTGCAGGTGGTGCAGGTAGGCGCGGCTGAAGTTGCGGCAGGCATAGCAGCTGCATTCTTCATCCAGTGGTGCATGGTCCAGCTTGTGGCGTGCGTTCTTGATCTTGATGTCGCCGTAGCGGGTGAAAATCCAGCCGTTGCGTGCGTTGCGGGTCGGCATGACGCAGTCGAACATATCAATGCCGTTGGCTACGCCTTGTACCAGGTCTTCCGGTGTGCCGACGCCCATCAGATAGTGTGGTTTTTCTGCCGGCAGCATGTCGCGCATTTCTTCCAGCATGCGATACATCTCGGGCTTGGGCTCGCCGACCGACAGGCCGCCGATGGCGATGCCGTCAAAGCCGATTTCCATCAGACCTTCCAGCGACTTCTGGCGCAAATCGGTATAGAGGTTGCCCTGCACAATGCCGAACAGGGCATTCGGGTTGTTCAGATCGTCAAAGGCCTGACGCGAGCGCGCCGCCCAGCGCAAACTCATCTGCATCGAGCTTTCTGCCGTCTTGTGGTCAACCTGACCTGGGGTGCATTCATCCAGTTGCATGACGATGTCGGAGTTGAGCACCGTCTGGATCTTCATCGAGATCTCGGGCGACAGGAACAGCTTGTCGCCATTAACCGGGCTGTGGAAGGTGCAGCCTTCTTCGGTCAGCTTGCGCAGGGCGCCGAGGCTGAATACCTGAAAGCCGCCGGAGTCGGTCAGTATCGGTTTGTCCCAGCCCATAAAACCGTGCAGGCCGCCGAACGATTCGATGACTTCCAGTCCCGGGCGCAGCCACAGGTGGAAGGTATTGCCAAGGATGATCTGGGCGCCGATTTCATTCAGTTCCAGCGGGCTCATCGCCTTGACCGAGCCGTAAGTGCCGACCGGCTGGAAAACGGGGGTTTCCACCGTACCGTGGTTGAGTTCCAGTGTGCCGCGGCGTGCGCCGCCCGATGTTTTGTGCAGGGTAAACTTGAGCATGGGTGCAAATCTTGTGCAAAATCAACGCGCCAGTATAGCGCAAAGCCGGCTTTTCAAGTTTTTCGGATAAAATCCTTGCCAAGTCGTGCCGGAATGATTAATATCTGTGTCTCAGATTTACAGGCGGTTAGCTCAGCTGGTTAGAGCGCCACGTTGACATCGTGGAGGTCGCTGGTTCGATTCCAGTATCGCCTACCAAAAATATTCGCATGGAGCTTCAGGTGGATATGTCCAGCACAACCACTACCCTTTAAACTCGTTACCTTCGAGCCTTGGGTTGCTTCATGATAAAAAGCGCGGCTCGGCCGCGCTTTTTTTTATTCTTTTTTCCAATGCATGCTCGCCCTGTGGCGCATTTCCTTATCTAAAGTTGGAGTTGCGATGCCTGATATCCGCCTGCCAGACGGTTCTGTTCGTTCTTTCGATGCCGCTGTTACTGTTCATGAAGTCGCCGCATCCATCGGCACCGGTCTTGCGCGCGCTGCGCTGGCTGGGCGTGTAGATGGCGAGCTGGTTGATACTTCTTTTTTGATCGAAAAAGACGCGAGTCTGGCGATCATTACCGATAAAGACGCCGACGGCCTGTCGGTGATCCGCCATTCGACCGCCCACTTGCTGGCGTATGCCGTGAAAACCCTGTTCCCGGATGCGCAGGTGACCATCGGGCCGGAAATCGAAAACGGTTTCTACTACGACTTCAGCTACAAGCGCCCGTTTACGCCGGAAGACTTGCTGGCGATTGAAAAGAAAATGGCCGAGCTGGCCAAGCAGGATATCCCGGTCGAGCGCCTGACCATGGGGCGTGACGAGGCTGTTGCCTACTTCAAGAGTATCGGTGAGGCGTACAAGGCCGAGATTATCGAGTCCATTCCGCAGGGCGAGGTGCTCTCGCTGTATAAGGAAGGCGACTTTACCGACCTGTGCCGTGGTCCGCACGTGCCGTCGACCGGCAAGCTCAAGGTGTTCAAGCTGATGAAGCTGGCTGGTGCTTACTGGCGCGGCGACAGCAAGAACGAAATGCTGCAGCGTATCTACGGTACGGCCTGGGCCAAGAAAGAAGATCTGGCGGCTTATCTGCATATGCTGGAAGAGGCGGAAAAGCGCGACCACCGCAAGCTGGGCAAGGTGCTGGATCTCTTCCATCTGCAGGACGAGGCGCCGGGCATGGTGTTCTGGCATCCCAAGGGCTGGAACCTGTGGCAGAACATTGAGCAGTACATGCGCAAGACGCTGGATGCGGCCGGTTACCAGGAAATCCGCACCCCGATGATGATGGACCGCTCCTTGTGGGAGAAGTCCGGCCATTGGGAGAACTACCGCGACAATATGTTCACCACCGAGTCGGAAAAGCGTGACTATGCGGTGAAGCCGATGAATTGCCCGGGGCATGTGCAGGTATTCAATCAGGGTTTGCGCTCTTATCGTGATTTGCCGCTGCGTCTGGCCGAATTCGGCGCCTGCCACCGCAACGAGCCGACCGGTGCCTTACACGGCCTGATGCGCGTGCGCGGCTTCGTGCAGGACGATGCGCATATTTTCTGTACCGAAGAACAGGTCAATGCCGAGGCGCAGGCTTTTAACGAGCTGACCATGGCGGTGTATCGGCATTTTGGTTTCGATAATGTCGCCATCAAGCTGTCTTTGCGTCCGGAGAAGCGTGCCGGTTCCGATGAGGTGTGGGATAAGGCCGAGCAGGGCCTGCGCGATGCGCTGTCTGCTTGCGGCGTAGAGTGGGAAGAGCTGCCGGGCGAGGGTGCGTTTTATGGCCCCAAGATCGAATACCATATCAAGGATGCGCTGGGTCGCTCCTGGCAGTGTGGTACGCTGCAGCTGGATTTCGTGCTGCCGGAGCGTCTGGATGCCGAGTATGTGACCGAAGAAAACGGCCGCAAGCGTCCGGTGATGCTGCATCGCGCCATCCTGGGTTCGCTCGAACGCTTTATCGGCATTCTGATCGAAAACCATGCCGGTGCATTCCCTCTGTGGCTGGCGCCGGTGCAGATGGTAGTGATGAATATCACCGAAGCGCAGGCCGATTATGCGACCGAGGTGGTCGAAACATTGAAGAAGCAAGGCTTCCGCGTCGATCTTGACTTGAGAAACGAGAAGATCGGTTATAAAATCCGCGAGCACAGTCTGCAGAAGTTGCCGTATCAGATTATTGTCGGCGACAAGGAAAAGGCAGAAGGACTGGTGGCCGTACGGGCACGTGGCGAAGACTTGGGGCAACTCACGCTTTCCGCGTTTATCGACCGGCTCAAGGCAGAAATGCCAGCAGCCTGAATCGGCACCAGCACGATAGATTAATGTATAGGAGATTTGGCCATAGCTCAGGAACGCGAACCACGGATTAACGGCGAGATTACCGCTCGCGAAATTCGTTTGGTAGGTAATGAAGGTGAGCAGCTCGGTATTGTGAGTCTGCGCGAGGCACTGGCACTTGCTGAAGAGCAGGATGTTGACTTGGTAGAGATTTCTCCCAATGCGCAACCGCCGGTTGTGAAGTTGATGGACTACGGCAAGTTCAAGTACGAGCTGTCCAAAAAGCGTCAGGAAGCCAAGTCCAAGCAGAAGCAGATCCAGATCAAGGAAGTCAAATTCCGTCCTGGCACCGATGATGGCGACTACAACGTCAAGATGCGTAACCTGATTCGCTTCCTGGAAGATGGTGACAAGGCCAAGATTACCTTGCGCTTCCGCGGTCGCGAAATGGCGCACCAGGATATCGGTCTTGCGCTGCTGCGCCGTGTCGAGGCAGATCTGCTCGATATCGGTGTGGTTGAGCAGTTTCCGCGCCTTGAAGGTCGTCAGATGGTCATGATGATTGCCCCGAAAAAGAAATAATCGGGTATAATCATCATCTTGACGCGACAGGCTAGTCCTGTCGCGTTGGTTTTATAGCCCTCTGCGGGCTATTAAAAGCGTGATGTATGGGTTCCCAAGTGTCAGGCAGGCTTAGGTTTGCCGGTCCACCTTGCATCTAATCTAACTCAGTTTCAGCAGGAGTCTTCCTAATGCCGAAGATGAAAACCAAGTCGGGCGCCAAAAAGCGTCTGAAGGTTCTGGGCAATGGTGGTGTCAAGCGTTCTTACGCTTTCAAGCGTCACATCCTGACCAAGAAGACCACCAAGACCAAACGTCAGTTGCGCGGTACTACCATGGTAGATGCCAGCAATATGCCGTCTGTTCGTGCAATGTTGCCCTACGCCTAAGGAGTTATAAATGCCACGTGTAAAACGCGGTGTCACCGCTCGCGCCCGTCACAAGAAAATCCTCGCTCTGGCGAAAGGCTATCGCGGCCGTCGCAAGAACGTCTACCGCGTTGCCAAGCAAGCGGTAATGAAAGCTGGACAGTACGCTTATCGTGACCGTCGTCAGAAAAAGCGTCAGTTCCGCCGTCTGTGGATTGCCCGTATCAACGCCGCTGCGCGTGAATGCGGTCTGTCCTACAGCAAGTTCATGAACGGCCTGAAGAAAGCCGCTATCGAGATCGACCGTAAGGTTCTGTCCGATATGGCTATCTTCGACAAGCCGGCTTTTGCCCAGATCGTCGAGATCGCAAAAACCAAGCTTGCTTAATCGCCAGATGATTTAAAGGGAGGCTTAAGCCTCCCTTTTTTTCGTAAAACTTTCCAAGAACGCTGACCAGACGCCCAAGCGTGTGGTCAGTTTTCTTCACATTGGATCCCGATAATGAACAACGTGGATGTGATTCTCGAGTCGGCACTATCGGCGCTGGCGACGGTGGCTGATCTGGTCGAGCTGGAACAGGTCAAGGCAAAATATCTGGGTAAAAGCGGCGAGCTGACCGGCTTGCTCAAGCAGTTGGGTGCGCTGGCACCGGACGAGCGCAAGAGCGCCGGTGCGGTGATCAATGCCGCCAAGCAGGCATTTGAAGCCGCGCACAATGCGCGCCGCGATGCGATCAATGCCGCCAAGCTCGAGCAGCAGCTGGCTGCCGAAGCGCTGGATGTCACCATGCCCGGTCGCGGCATGGGCACGGGTGGCCTGCATCCGGTGACGCTGACGCTGGAACGCATTACCGAGTTGTTCCGCTCCATGGGCTTTGAGGTGGCCGACGGCCCGGAAATCGAGACCGATTTCCACAACTTCCAGGCGCTGAATATTCCGGAAGACCACCCTGCGCGTGCCATGCAGGATACCTTCTATGTGGAAGGCGGCGATGTGCTGCGTACCCACACCTCGCCGATCCAGGTGCGTTACATGCTGGACAATCAGCCGCCGATCAAGATTATCGCGCCGGGCCGTGTTTATCGCGTCGACTCCGATGCCACGCACTCGCCGATGTTCCACCAGATGGAAGGGCTGTGGGTGGACGAGGATGTCAGCTTTGCCGACCTGAAAGCCACCATCACCGACTTCCTGCGCCGCTTCTTCGAGCGCGAAGACCTGCAGGTGCGTTTCCGTCCATCGTTCTTCCCGTTTACCGAACCGTCGGCCGAAATCGACGTGCTGGGCGAGAAGGGCTGGCTGGAAGTAGGCGGCTGCGGCATGGTGCACCCGAATGTATTGGCCAATGTCGGCATCGATGCCGAGCGTTATACCGGCTTTGCCTTCGGTATCGGTCTGGACCGCTTTGCCATGCTGCGCTATGGCGTGAACGATCTGCGTCTCTTCTTCGAGAACGATCTGTCCTTCCTTAAACAGTTCAACTGAGCGCGGAGCCGACAAGACTATGCAATTTTCCGAACAGTGGCTGAGAAGCTGGGTCAATCCGTCGATTTCCAGCGATGAACTCTCTTATTTGCTGACCATGGCCGGCCTCGAGGTCGAGGAAACCACGCCTGCTGCACCGGTGTTCTCCGGTGTCGTGGTGGCCGAAGTCAAGGAAGTGGTCAAGCACGAAAACGCCGATCGTCTGCGCGTGACCAAGGTCGATGTGGGTACGGGCGAACTGGTGCAGATCGTTTGCGGCGCACCCAATGTGGCCGTCGGTCTGAAAGTGCCGTGTGCCATGTCCGGTGCCGTCCTGCCTGGCGACTTCAAGATCAAGCCGACCAAGATGCGTGGCGTCGAGTCCAACGGTATGTTGTGCTCGGGCAAGGAGCTGGGTGTGCCGGACGAGGTGGACGGCTTGCTGGTGCTGCCGGCCGATGCGCCGGTCGGTAGCAGTATCCGCGACTATCTGGGGCTGGACGACACGCTGTTCACCCTGAAAATTACCCCTAACCGTGCCGACTGCCTGTCGATCAAGGGTCTGGCGCGCGAAGTGTCCGCGCTTACAGCCACCGCACAGCAGCCGTTTGCCATTGCACCGGTTGCAGCCGTGCATGACGAAGTGCGCACGGTGAAACTGGCTGCTGGCAAGGCTTGCGGGCGCTATATCGGCCGTGTGCTGAAAAATGTCGATGCGGCAGCGGCGACGCCTGAGTGGATGCGCCGTCGTCTTGAACGCTCCGGCTTGCGTTCCATCTCGGCCATTGTCGATATCACCAACTATGTGCTGCTTGAACAGGGTCAGCCCATGCACGCTTTTGACCTGGCCAAGGTCGATGGCGGCATTACCGTGCGCTTCGCGCAAGCGGGCGAAACGCTGGTCTGTCTGAATGAAAAAGAAGTCGCGCTTGCGCCTGACTCCATGGTCATTGCTGACGACAGCAAGGCGCTGGCGATTGCCGGCATCATGGGGGGGCTGGACAGTGGTGTGACTACCGCCAGTCGCGACATTTTCCTTGAGAGCGCATTCTTTGCACCGGAAGCCATTGCCGGCAAGGCGCGGACGCTGGGTTTCGGTTCGGATTCTTCCTTCCGCTACGAGCGCGGGGTGGATTTTGAACTGCAGCGCGATGCGATGGAGCGTGCGACGGCATTGGTGCTGGAAATTTGCGGCGGCGAAGCCGGGCCGCTGATTGAGGCGGTGGGCGGATTGCCGGTGCGCAATGATGTGATGGTACGCACCGCACGCGTCGCGCGGGTGTTGGGCATTTCTCTGTCGGCTGACGAAATTGGCCAGACCCTGTCGCGTCTGGGGTTGCCGTATCAGGCCTCTGCGGAAGGTTTTGCCGTTGCCGCGCCTAGCTTCCGTTTCGATATCGAGATCGAAGTGGATCTGATCGAAGAAATTGCCCGCGTCTATGGCTACGATGCCATTCCGTCTGATGCGCCACGCTCGCGCCAGTCCATGTTGCCGCTGCCGGAAAACCGCCGCCCGCGTGCGGCTGTGCGCCACTTTATGGCCGGTCGCGATTATCAGGAAGTGGTCAGCTACGCCTTTGTCGAAGAAAAGTGGGAAGCCGATTTTGCCGCCAACCTCGACCCGGTGCGCCTGATTAATCCGATCGCCAGCCAGATGAGCGTGATGCGCTCGACGCTGATCGGCGGTCTGGTCGATGTGCTGTCGTCCAATATCAACCGCAAACAGCCGCGCGTGCGTGTGTTTGAGGTGGCGCGCGTGTTCTCCAAGGCCGAAGGCGGCTTCGCCCAGCCGGAAAAGATTGCAGCGCTGGCCTGGGGGCCGCGTGTGGCCGAGCAATGGTCGCTCAAGGCCGAGCGTGTCGACTTTTATGATGTGAAGGCCGATGTCGAAGCCTTGCTGGCGCCGCGCCGGCCAAGCTTCCGTGCCGCAACGCATGCCGCGCTGCATCCGGGCCGTTGTGCCGAGGTGTTGCTGGATGGTCAAGTGATCGGCTTGATCGGTGAGCTGCACCCGCGCTGGGTGCAGGCTTATGACCTGCCATCGGCACCGGTGCTGTTCGAGATCGACTTTGCCGCTGCGCAAGGTGTGGTGCCGGTGAAGGCGCAGGCGGTTTCGCGCTTCCAGGCGGTGCGTCGCGACCTGGCTTTGCTGGTGGATGAGCGCGTTGAAGTTGAGGCCATGCTGGAGAGCTTTGCCCGTGCCTCAAGCCCTATCGTGAGCGAAGTGGCGCTGTTCGATGTGTATCGCGGCAAGGGCGTGGAAGAGGGCAAGAAGAGCCTGGCCTTCCGCATCCAGTTGCAGGACATGACGCGCACGCTGACCGACGAGGATGTCGAGCCGGTGATTGCCGCCATGCTGTCTGCCGTTGCTGCCGATCATCAGGCAAGCCTTCGCGCCTGATATCCTGTATCCTGTTGTTTTCCCGAAGTATTCCCCCGCCTGCGAGCGGGGGATGATTTTGTTATCGTTGTTTCTGAGGTGTGTTCATGACTTTGACCAAAGCCGAGTTGGCCGACCTGTTGTTTGACCGGGTGGGCTTGAACAAGCGCGAAGCCAAGGACATGGTGGAATCGTTTTTTGAGGAAATCCGTGTCGCCCTTGAAGTCGGAGACAGTGTCAAGCTGTCCGGCTTCGGTAATTTTCAACTGCGCGACAAGCCGCAGCGTCCCGGACGTAACCCCAAAACCGGCGAGGAGATTCCCATCACCGCGCGCCGTGTGGTAACGTTTCATGCAAGTCAGAAACTGAAGGGCATGGTTGAACAGAATAATGACAACTGTTGAACTGCCGGCAATCCCGGCCAAGCGTTACTTCACCATTGGTGAAGTGAGTGAACTGTCGGGGGTCAAACCCCATGTGTTGCGTTACTGGGAGCAGGAGTTTCTCCAGCTGGGCCAGATCAAGCGCAGGGGTAACCGTCGCTACTACCAGCATCAGGAAGTGCTGCTGATCAGGCGCATTCGTGGCCTGCTGTACGATGACGGTTTTACTATCCAGGGCGCACGTCAGCGCCTGCAGCAGCAAAGCGGGGCGCCGGCGACGATGACTGCCGGCGAGGTGCGCAAAGAGCTGCAATCCATCCTGGCTTGGCTTGATTTGGGTATTGGCAAGGATTGATTTACCCAATATAATAGCCGCTCTTTAGTCGGGGTATGGCGCAGTCCGGTAGCGCACTTGCATGGGGTGCAAGGGGTCGTAGGTTCGAATCCTACTATCCCGACCAACAGAATCAAGAACTTAGGCTATCCATCTGGATGGCCTTTTTTCTTGCCTGCTTGATATGTCTGTTTTGGGTTACTTTCTGGGTTACTTTTGGCTGATGGCAGGAATATAGGCATAAGGTGGTCATGGGGTCTCATGATCACATTGCTGAATGAGGGGTGTGTCCGGATTTTTGTGCAAATCTGACATTGCACTGCATCGCTAACCGTCTCCGATTTCCTTTAACTTCTTTTCGGCGGCGTCTGAACCCAACTTGGCGGCCTTCTCCAGCCACTGTCTTCCCTTGGATGGATTTATATCAGTACCCATGCCATCAAGATATGCGATACCCAGACGGGTCATTGCTTTGATATGGCTATGGTTTGCTGCCGTAAGATAGAGGTCAAATGCTTTGTTATGATTTTTGGGGGCTCCTATCCCTTTCTCAAATATTTCACCCAAGGCTGCCATTGCCTCAACTGACCCCTGGCGAGAAAGTTGCTCAATCTGCTCTCTCGCATTTGCAATGTAGCGCTGAGCTTCAGGTGTCATGCGCTTCTCTCTCGCCGCCAACATCATGCCCAGCCTGAGCAGCGCAATTGGATAACCACTATCGGCTGATTTTCGCATCAAGCGCAGGCCCTCATTTACGTCTTTGTTGGCACCAAACAGCCCAAAGAAGCGGACGGTAGCAAGATTGTAAATGGCATCAAGTTCGCCGGTGTCGGCAGCACGCTGAAGAAGGTCTAATGCAAGTCTTTCATCTTTCTCTACACCTTTCCCATGTGCATAGGCGGCTCCAAGGCCATTCATGGCGTCTGGCTCCCCTCGGTCAACTCCCTGCTGTAAGAGTTTTGCGGCCTTCGAGAGATCGAGCTGGAGTCCACCTATTCCATGCTGATATGCATATGCGAGCATAACAAGAGCAACCCGCTGATCTTTCATCGAGGTCTTGGCGAGTTCAACCCCTTTAGTAAACTTCCCTTGCTGGAAGTAGATTCTCGCTAGTTGCGCTTGGATTCGGGTGTTCTTCGGATTCTTTTTGTAGGCAGCCGAACATGGCGGTAATGCTTGTTCCACGTCGATATATCCAATATGTGCTTTTCGTATATCGCGCTCGGAGACATCTTCGAAGGATGCGTATCTATCGCATCGCTGAGCATCGGTCTTATCTGTTTCCGCCCATTTGCTGGCGTGCTGAGCATCCTCTTTTAGCGATGAACTGGCGCGGGCTATTATTTGCTGGGCCTCTGGGCTACTTGCAATCTTTATCTTGAAAAGCTCAGCCCGTTCATCCCATCCAGGGTGGCTATCAAAGAACCATCCGCCGCCGCCGTGCCCGAGTTGGCTGAAACGTTCTGCCAGTTTGATTGAACCTGTCGGATTGAGTCCGGCTGCAAGTATGTATTGAAATCCCAGATCATCAGCCTCCCGTTCCTGATCTCGGTCGAACTTTCTCGAAGCAAGAGCTTCGCCGAGTTGGCCCAAATCGAGCCCAAGTCCACCCACACCGTACTTCTCCTGAATGTTATATTCCAGGGCAATACTAGCAACTAGGCCAATCAGGCCGATTATTGCATTTCTATTTTGTGTAGCAGATTCATGATGCTTAACGTGGTGCGCGAATTCGTGGCCGATGACAGCAGCAGCCATGTCAGGGTCGCCATCCGCCAAGCGCAGCATGCCCAGCGTAACGCCAACAACTTCGCCTTTAGAGCTAGTCGATGCAAAGGCATTCGGTTCAGGGTCACCGCAAATGATTAAATTTGGGGAGGTCCCAGCAACCTGCGCGATTTTCTCCTTTGCGTCATGGAACGCACGAACCTGAGCAAGGGTTACCTCGTTCGTGCCCTGATTCTTGTCCTTCAGCGGAATTTTCAGATATGACGGCCGATCAGATAGGGATTTGACGATATTGTCGGCGTCCCATGACATCTCGCAAACACCTGCATTCGCCATCAAAGGGATGCAACAATTTGCGAACAAAAATAGTAGTCGTTTCATAATTGCTCCAAAATCAGCTTCCACCTGAAGCCGGTGACGCGTCCTCTATTTTCAAATTATTTTCAATCGCTTATGATTATTTGTGCCAGATAGTACAGATCAGGATGGAATTGTGACGCCAGCGCTTGCTGGATATGCTGTGCGACACTTTGCGCGTAAGACATTACATCCTAGTATCAAATAACAGCATGTCAATTGGGTGCGTCGTTTCTGGCGTTTTCTTCCTCTGCGCCATTCGTATGAAATGGGGGCGGCCGAGGTTACCTACCAAGCCCGTCAGGTCGGGGTTATGCAAGAAATCCGGTAAAGTGTAGGCATAAATAGCTCTGGAGCTTAATGTGGACGTTGAAATCCCCCGTTTTCAGATTGGTCAGACATATAGCCGCCGGTATGAAATAACCGGTCGTTTTGGTGGTAGTGGGCAAAGTGGTATTGCGCCGTCACGACAGGCCCCAGTGGTGTTTCTGTTTACGGGTAGCTCAGGCGAGCAATATGGCTATGCTGATGACTTCGATGAAAAAACCGAGTGCCCGAGCTACACCGGCGAAGGGCAGGTTGGTGACATGCAGATGAAGAGTGGCAATCTAGCGATTGCCACGCATGCCTCCACTGGGCGGGCTCTGCATGTGTTCGAAACCCTGGGCAAGGGCAAACCGTGTCGTTACCTTGGGGAATATGTCTACGCATCACACGAGGTGAAGCGCGGCCCGGACAAGAATGGTGATGAACGGAATGTGATTGTGTTTCTGCTGATGGCTGTTGCCGGGAAGCGGCTTGAGACACAGGAAGAAGAGGCAGTGCTTAACTCTGATATTGCACTTTTTGCGGGAGCTAGCCTGGCCGACCTACGACATGCGGCGATTGCGGCCTGTCAGCCACAGGAAACAACCAAGCCGCCGCAAGAGTCTGTGCGTATTGCCTATCAGCGCAGTGCGCGGGTGAAGCGATATGTGCTGGCGCGGTCGGAAGGTGTGTGTGAACTGTGTGACAATCCCGCGCCCTTTGTCCGAAAAAGTGACGGCACACCCTACTTAGAGCCCCATCATATTAACCGACTGTCCGATGGAGGGCTGGACCACCCACAGTTTGTCGGCGCCATCTGCCCTAGCTGCCATCGTGAAATCCATTTTGGTGTGAGTGGCCAAGCGTTGAACGAGCTGCTGCGGGCTAAAGTCCACGAACGGGAAGCGAAGATGATTTGAAGCTCATCAAGAGAAAGCAGTAGCCAGGGGTCGCCCTGTTTGGCTACTAATCCTTCTCAGAGTACTGAATGTTGGCGGCCACAAAGCACACCAGTAAAATCCCTGACAACACTTCACAATCGTGCTCGCGCGCTATGGCGCGAGGCATTGGCATGCCTTGATGCCATCCAGAGTTTGTTCTGGACGCCTTGGAGCAGGCGCTGTGGGCACGTCAGCCAACGCGGGATGCGCTGTCCATCACAGTGACCGCGGCTCGCAATATGTATCGATCCGCTATACCAAACTCCCTCGGATGTCAGGCTGCGTTATCCGTCTTTTCGCTGTAGCGTAAACAGGCTGATCAGTTGGGTCAGTTGGGCACGCTCAGCGCGTGCCTGGTGGCGATAGAGGCCATGACGAGTGGCGTTACCACTGCTGTTGGCTTTGCCGGCTTCACTGGTTGGGCCGGTGGATTTCTCCCACGGCCGCCATTGCCGGATCAGTTCTGCCTGCTTCGCCCGCCGCTCCGGCGTCCAGCCATTCGCTTTGCTCATTTTGGGTTTCCAATAGTTCGTTTGACTGCCTGCCAGATTTTTTTCCGCGCGCGGGCGCGTGGTTGTTGACCTGCTGCGGCCCGTGCGCAATGTTGGCTTGCCGGGCAAAGACCTTGGGCGCCGGGTTCTTGATCTCGGCCAGCGCTTCGACAGTGGCACGACACTGCGCCTGCGCCTTTAGCGCCAGCTTGAGTTCCAGTTCTCTGGCCTTGTCGTGTTTGGCTGCCAGTGCGCGCCGGGCCTGATCCTGAAATAGCAGATTCAGGGTGACGGCCTGAGCCGCCAGCATCTGTTCCAGCGTCTCCAGATTGCCGGCCACCACCTGTTTGGCTACCGCCGCAATGGCACTGGCACAGCCGGGCACATCGACATTTTCCT
>NZ_RJTZ01000043.1:0-25445 GCF_024343515.1 Aquitalea sp. S1-19
ATTGCCGCCTGCGGCTTTTTCTGGCTGACCAGCACCCCACCGAACACCAGCGCACATGCCAGCCACTGTGACAGGTTCAGCATTTCGCCCAGAATCAGCCAGGCCAGCGCCACCGAAAACACCGGAATCAGGTTGATAAAGGAAGCCGCGCGCGCCACATCGACCTTGCTCACCGCCCAGGTATACAGACCATAGCCGCCCAGCGTGATGCAGGCCCCCAGATACACCACCCATACACTAGGCCAGAGCGGCAGCGTATCCGGCCACTGCCCCCACGGCGTCAGCATGCCGATGCCGAACCATAGCGAGCCCATCAGCGCCTGCACCCCGGTCAGCAGCAGCGCCGAATAGCGCGGTGACAGCTTCTTGGCGATCAGCATATAGCCGGCACCACACACCATGGCCAGAAACTCCAGCGCATTACCAAGCAAGGGATTGGGCGCGTCGGCACTGCTGCTGGCGCCCACCGTCAGCCACACCACGCCGGCAAACGACACCACCATGCCGGCCCACACCTGACGGCCATGGCGCTCGGCCAGAAACAGCATGGCACCGGCCGTCACCAGAATCGGCAGCGTGGCGGTGATCACCGCTGCCTGCGAGGCACTGGTCAGCATCAAAGCCTTAGCTTCGAATAAAAAGTACAGACAAGGCTCGGCCAGTCCCAGCCCCAGCAGCCATTTCCAGTCACCCGCCTGATAGCGCCAGCGCTTGCCGGCACGCAAGATCAGCGGCAGCACGCATAGCGACGCGATCACCATGCGCGCAAAAAGCACGAATACCGGGTCGAACACGGCAAAGACATACTTGAGGGCAATAAAGGAACTGGCCCATAACAGCATGGCCAGTGTCAGGGCAAGATAGGGCAGCATGGCAGGCAGGCTTCACAAAATTTTAAACAGCATTATCTACCCTTAATGCATATTTAAACAAGCTAACACCACGCCCCATAAAAAAAACGAGCCTGAGGCTCGTTTTTCATCATGCAACAGCAAACGTGCTTAACGCAGGATCTGCACCGACTTCACATCGACTTCCACCCCGCTGATTTCCTTGTCCACCTTGCCGCTCAGGCGCACGCGGGTTGCCGCGTCGAAATTTTCTGCCGGCAGATATTGATGGTCGATCTCGACCCGGATCTCGCCGCTGGCATCACGGAAGGTGTACTTATCCTTGCTCAGTTTATTGACCACCTTGCCTTCCAGCGTCACCGCTGCGTGATCCGCCATCTTGGCGGCGGCAGTCGCCGTCACCACCGCGGCAGGTGCGGCCACGACAGCGCCCGAGCCGGTATATTCGGCATGTGCGGCAAAAGGCAGGACGACCATCATCGCAGTCAAAGCAAAACGTTTCATCATCATCTCCAGATCGGCTTGCTGGCAATACCCACTCAAAGATACAAACAAGCCAAATTCATAAAAAATTATTTACCACATGCTAAATGTTATAGCAGAGGGGTTTCAGTCTGCCGCCCAGCGGCTCTGGCCTATCCATACAGCGGTGCAACCGGTCAGGTTCAGTTCAGGATTTCGACCATTTTCACATCGATTTCCGGCGTGGTTTGATACCAGTCCTTGTCGACCTTGCCGGACAGACGCACGCGGGTCTTGTCGTCAAATTTGACCGTCGGCAGATGCTTACCATCAATCTCGACCACGCCCTCGCCGCTGGCATCGCGGAACTGGTAAGTCTCATGCGTGAGCTGCTTGACGATCTGCCCTTCCAGCACGAAGCGGGTATCGTCGGCCGCTTTTTGTGCGGCGGTAATTGTCGTCACGCCCGGCACGGCACCCGGGCCGGTATAGCTGTTCTGGGCATCGCCTGCATAGGCTGCCAGTGGCAGAACGGTGGCGATCAGGGCGGAGATGGCGAGTTTTTTCATGGCAGTGTTCCTTGTGCATCCGGTTTCGATAGACGGCATTTAATCATTTAGAGATTAAGGAATACTTAAGCAGGTAAAAACAAAAAAGCGAGGGATCTCCCCTCGCTTTCGAACCTAAGCATCCGGTAAAAACTACTTTACCATTTCAGTGGCACGCCAAAGCCGCCCGACACCTGCGTTTTGCTGCCGCTCACGCCCACACTCAGACTAAGCGAATTGCCGCTCTCCAGCCTGCGCCCCAAGGCCAACGCCAGCGCGCCATGCCCGGCAAAGCTGGACAGGCCTACCCCGATGCCCTGTACCTGCATCGCATTGGTCACCGCCGCCGCATTGGCACCGGCCAGCGAGATGCCGGCGCGGTACTCGCGCTGGCTACTCTTGATCGTGTCTTCCAGATTGTCCATGCGCTGGTCAAACTGGCTGCCCAGCTCGCGGGTAAACTGCTGCAATTGCCCCAGGTTGACCGCATCGGTCTTACTGGTTGCATCCGCCACATTCACGATACGACGCTCCGCCCCCGCCGCGCCCACGCTCACGGTATCGGATTCGGTGGCCACCGAACCATTACCCAGCGCGACCGCATTTTTGGCATTAGCCTTCACTTCGGCATTATTGCCCAGCGCCACCGCGAATTCGCCGCGCGCCTTGGCTTCATCCCCGATCGCGGTGCTGTTGGTGCCAGACGCAGCACTGTTCACACCGATCGCCACGGACGACTTGGCATAAGAACCCGCGCCGATAGCAATACTGTTGGCCTTATCCGCTTTCGCGTCGGCACCGATGGCAATCGAGTTTTTATCACCCGAACTCTGGGCACCACCCGCGCGCAAGGTGCCATCCTCCAGCATACCCAGCGCCTTATCTGCCTTGGTTTCGGCACGATCCGCCTTGGTTTCAGCACGATCGGCCGTCGTCTGCGCGGCGCTGGCCGCAGTTTTCGCCTCGGTAGCAACGGTCTTGGCTTCGGTCGCCGTCGTCTGCGCGGCGCTGGCCGCAGTTTTCGCCTCGGTGGCAGCGGTCTTGGCTTCGGTAGCAGTCGTCTGCGCAGCACCTGCTACGGTGACCGCGTTGTTGGCCGTCGACTGCGCGGTATTGGCCGCAGTTTTCGCCTCGGTGGCAACGGTCTTGGCTTCGGTCGCCGTCGTCTGCGCGGCGCTGGCCGCAGTTTTCGCCTCGGTAGCAACGGTCTTGGCTTCGGTCGCCGTCGTCTGCGCGGCGCTGGCCGCGTCTTTGGCCGCGTCGGCCGTCAACTGCGCAGCGCTGGCTGCAGCGCTGGCTGCAGTTTTCGCCTCGGTGGCTGCCGTCGACTGAGCTGTGCCGGCTGCGGTTTTGGCGTCGTTGGCTGTCGACTGCGCGGTGCCTGCTGCGGAGACTGCGTTGTTGGCTGTGGTCTGCGCTGTACCAGCTGCAGTTTTCGCCGCGTCGGCCGTCAACTGCGCAGCGCTGGCTGCAGTTTTCGCCTCGGTGGCTGCCATTTTCGCTTCGGTAGCTGTCGACTGTGCGGCGCTAGCCGCAGTTTTCGCCTCTGTAGCAGCCGTCTTCGCTTCGGTAGCCGTCGTCTGTGCGGTGTTGGCGGCGGTTTTGGCGTCGTTGGCTGTCGACTGCGCGGTGCCGGCTACCGTGGCCGCGTTGTTGGCCGTGCGTCGGCCGTCAACTGCGCAGCGCTGGCTGCAGTTTTCGCCTCGGCTGCGGTTTTGGCGTCGTTGGCTGTCGACTGCGCGGTGCCTGCTGCGGAGACTGCGTTGTTGGCTGTGGTCTGCGCTGTACCAGCTGCAGTTTTCGCCGCGTCGGCCGTCGACTGAGCGGTGCCGGCTGCGGTTTTGGCGTCGTTGGCTGTCGACTGCGCGGTGCCTGCTGCGGTGACTGCGTTGTTGGCTGTGGTCTGCGCGGTGTTGGCGGCGGTCTTCGCTTCGGTAGCAGCGGTTTCCACCTTGGTGACCCGATCCTTCAGCGCCGCCAGATCAGCAGAAGAGGCAGCACCAGCCAAACCATCAACCTGATTCTGCAATGCCTTGAGCTGCTTCATATTGACCGCGTCGTTAATGTCCTTGCCATCATCCACATTGATCAGGCGGCGTTTTTGCGTAGCATTTCCGAATGAGACGACATTCGCCTGATTGGTACTAGAGTACACACCGATCGCAACAGAATTTTTTCCGGTCGATTCCACGTACGCGCCCACCCCCAAGGCAGTCGATTGTTCTGCTAGAGCCCACGAACTCCTCCCCACCGCGGTCGATTCTGCCATGCTGGCTCTTGCACCCATCCCCAAGGCAGTCGAATTTTGCCCGGTGGCTTGCGCCGACTCGCCCACAGCGGTCGAATTTTGCACTGAGGCTAGTGCATTCATCCCCAAGGCAGTCGAAGATAACGCAGTGGCTTTTGCATTCACCCCCAAGGCAGTCGAATAGCCCCCGGTGGCACTCGCAAACGTGCCCACCGCGGTCGAACTTACCTGTGTGGCTTGCGCATCATTACCCACGGCAATCGAAGCGCTCCCTTGGGCTTTCGCAGCATCACCCACGGCAGTCGATTGGGTCCCGCTGGCACTCGCACCAACCCCCGCCGCGTAACCGGCCGCCAGCAATGGACTAGAGAAGGTAGTGGCGGCCAGCAGGCCCAGCGCGACGACCACCTGCTTGGCGCTGCTGGGCTTGCCGCAGGCAGCGGCGTGTTCGTGGGCGACGATATAGGCCTGGCGGGCAGCCGACCAGACAATGCGGTGAGTCTTGTTCATGCGGGTTTTCCTTGGGATAAAGGCCGGCTACAGCCGGCTCGCAGCGTGGTCATATACTACATACAATATATGACCATACAATACCGCCATCTTATCGATAAAAACCTGCGCAAATCTTACCAAACCTTACATGAAGCCCTTTTTCTTGCTGCCCGCCCTCTTGCGCCGCCACGGCTTGCACCATGTGTGCCTGCTGGTGCTGTTTCTGTTTGCCCCCTGGCTGCCGGTGCAGGCCGACACGGCGCCGGCGCCCATCCGCTGGGCGCAACTGGCCGACCCGCACGGCACGCAGACGATAGACAGCGTGACCGCACAGCACTTTCGCCCCGCCAGCGGCCAGCCATCGCTCGGCTACCGCGCCGGTGCCACCTGGCTGCGGCTGCAGCTACCCGCCTTGCGCGGCGAGCACTATGGCTGGCTGGAGCTGCGCTCGCCCCTGCTCGACGACGTGGCGTTCTACCAGCAGGGGGCCGACGGACGCTGGCAGGTGCAGCGCGCGGGCGACCGGGTTCCGCTCGCCGCGCACACCCTCGATTACCGCCAACCGGTGTTCCGCGTACAGTGGCAAGGCGGCCAGCCAGCCACTGTTTATCTGCGGCTCGCCAGCACCAGCACGCTCAGTTTCCCGTGGGCGCTGCACACGCCAGCAAGCCTAGTGTCGGCGGCCGGCCGCGAGCAGCTGTTGTTCGGCGTGTTCTACGCCATCCATCTGGTGCTACTGGTGAGCAGTACCTGGTTCTGGCTGCGTACGCGCAGCCTGTCCTTCGCCCTGTTCGCGCTGTGCGTGTTCGCCAACCTGATCAGCACGCTATGCGCCGAGGGCCATGCCTACCAATATCTGCTGCCGGACCGGCCACGGCTGACTGACGCGCTTTATGTGGTCAGCTGGTTTGCATCAACGCCGCTGGGGGTGGTGTTCGCCTGCCAGTATCTCGGGCTGTATGCCGGGCGCTGGCGCCGCGCGGCACTGGGCGCGACCTGGCTGGCCGCGGCCATCGCACTATTTGCTGCACCGTGGCTGATCTGGACCAACGTCAGCGCCTTGCGCCCGGCCTACCTGCTATGGGCGCTATGCGCCAACCTGCTGTCGCTGCTGGTGTCGCTGTGGCAACGGGTGCAAGGCAACCGCGCGGCGGGGGCACTGCTCTTGGTACAACTGCTGTTTATTGGCGGCATCGGGATGCGGCTGGCACGCAATGTCGGGCTGCTTGAACCCGGCTTGCTCAGTGACAACGCGCACTATCTGGGGATGATGGCGTTTTTCCTGATCATGAATTCAGCCATCACCTTACGCTACACCGACCTGCGCGCCGAGAAGGAAGCAGCGCAGGCCGAAGCGCTCAGGGTGGCGCGCGAGGCGGAAAGCCGGCTGGAACAGGAAGTCGCGGCGCGCACGGCCGAACTCAGGGAGGCGATGGAACAAGTGGAGGCAGCGCTACTGCTGGAGCGGCATGCGCAGCAGCAACAGCAGCAATTCCTGGCGACGGTGTCGCACGAATTGCGCACCCCGCTGGCGGTGATCGACAGCGCAGCGCAGAACCTGATGCTGTCCGGGTCGCAGGACAGCACGTCCGACATGCGCACGCGCCGTCGCTACGAGAAGATCCTCAACGCCAGCCGGCGGCTGACGCTATTGCTGCAGGACAGCCTGCATGAAAAGCGCTTCGAGCTGCTGCGCCACCGTGCCGCCGCACAAGCCTGCAACCCCAAAGCACTACTGGAAGACGCGGCGCGTGCCGCGCAAGCGGTGTCGGATGAGCACTCCATCCGGGTCGACTGCAAGGGCTTGCCGGCACAGTGGTACTGCGATCAGCAGCTGACCATGCTGGTGCTGCGCACGCTGGCGGACAATGCGGTCAAGTACACACCCGCCGGCTGCCGCATCGTGCTGGGCGGCCGGCAAGAAGGGAATGAGCTGGTACTGGAGATCAGCGACAACGGGCCGGGCATAGACCCGGACGAGCTGGCGCAGGTGTTCGAACATGGCTACCGCGGCCGCAGCAGCCACGCTCAGGCAGGAACCGGTCAGGGGCTGCCGCTGGCGCGGCAGATGCTGGCCTGGCAAGGCGGCACGCTGACGCTGGACAATCTGCCGGCAGGCGGCTGCCGCGCCACGCTGCGCCTGCCGGCACAGATACCGGCTCAGGCCAGCATCACACACGCCGTCAGCGCATAACCCTCGCGGTGTACGGTCTTGAGCGGCAGCTCGCTGCCGCATTCTTGCTTGCAACGCTGGCGCAGGCGGCTGATCAAGGTATCGAGACGGCGCTGGTCGTAGTCCAGCCAGTCGTAGCCGAAGGCTTCGACGATATCACGCCGGCTGGCAGCCTCACCCTGACGCGTAACCAGCAGGCTCAGCAATTGCAGCTCGGCCGCCGACAACTCCAGCGCACTGCCGTCGGGCGCGTACAGCTGTCGCTGCGCACGGTTCAACTGCCACGAACATGGCAACAGACGACGTGCCAGCGCATGCAAGATGGCATCCAGCTGTAGCAGGTTGACCGGCTTGACCAGATAATGGTCGGCCCCCTCCCCCAAACCATGGATCAGATCCTGGGTGCTGCCCAGCGCGGTCAGCATCACGATGCCACAGCCGGGGTGTTCGCGGCGCAAACGGCTGGCCACCTCAAAGCCGCTGCCATCCGGCAGCATCACGTCGCAGATGGCGATGTCTATCTTGCCCAGCAAAGGCAGGCTTTCCTGCACCGAACCGGCCTCCAGTACCGTCCAGCCACGACCTTGCAAAAAATCGGCCAGCTCCTCGCGTAGCTCGGCCTCGTCCTCCAGTAACAGCACGCACTTCATATGCCTATCCATAGTTCATTGCCCCCGTCTGCATATAAAAACCGCCCGGGCCGTGAGGCGGGGCGGTTTTTTGCCGGATGCCAACGCTTACGCGTTCAGTTCCTTGGCCAGATAGATCCAGGTCTCGACTACGGTGTCCGGGTTGAGCGAGATGGTCTCGATACCCTGCTCGACCAGCCACTTGGCGAAGTCCGGATGATCGGATGGGCCCTGGCCACAAATACCGATGTATTTATCCAGCTTGCGGCACGCCTTGATCGCCATCGACAGCATGGCGAGTACGGCTTCGTTGCGCTCGTCGAAGGTCGTCGCGATCGGGCCGCCGGAGTCGCGATCCACGCCCAGCGTCAGCTGGGTCATGTCGTTGGAGCCGATGGAGAAGCCGTCGAAGTACTCGAGGAACTGCTCGGCCAGTACGGCATTGGATGGCAGCTCGCACATCATGATCAGGCGCAGACCGTTTTCGCCACGCTTAAGGCCGAAGCTTTCCAGAATTTCCACGACCTGACGCGCTTCGCTCAGGGTGCGGACAAACGGAATCATCACTTCGACATTGGTCAGGCCCATGTCGTCGCGCACCTTCTTCATCGCGCGGCACTCGAGCTCAAAGCAGTCACGGAAGGCTGGTGCGATATAACGCGCGGCGCCACGGAAACCAATCATCGGGTTTTCTTCGTGCGGCTCGTACAGGCTGCCGCCGATCAGGTTGGCGTACTCGTTCGACTTAAAGTCGGACATACGCACAATCACCTTTTTCGGCGAGAAGGCAGCGGCCAGCGTGGCAATACCTTCGGCCAGCTTGTCGACATAGAAGTCAACGGGGCTAGCGTAACCGGCGATACGCTCGCGGATCACCGCCTGCAGTTCGGCCGACTGGCGGTCAAACTCGAGCAGGGCTTTCGGGTGAATGCCGATCTGGCGGTTGATCACGAATTCCATGCGCGCCAGGCCCACGCCTTCATTCGGCAGCTGGGCAAAGTCGAAGGCCAGTTCCGGATTACCGACGTTCATCATGATCTTGACCGGGCTCTTCGGCATCGAGTCGAGCTTGAGATCGATGATTTCGATGTCGAGCAGGCCATCATAGATCAGGCCGGCATCGCCTTCGGCGCAGGAAACGGTCACTTCCATGCCGTCACGCAGCACGCGGGTCGCGTCGCCACAGCCCACTACGGCCGGGATGCCCAGTTCGCGCGCGATAATCGCGGCGTGGCAGGTACGGCCACCACGGTTGGTCACGATGGCAGCGGCACGCTTCATCACCGGCTCCCAATCCGGGTCGGTCATGTCGGTCACCAGCACATCGCCCGGCTTGACGCTGTCCATTTCGGACACATCACGCACCAGACGTACCACGCCCTGACCGATTTTCTGGCCGATAGCACGGCCTTCGACCAGAACGGCAGCCTTGCTGTTCAGGCGGTAGCGACGCAGGGTATCGACACGGTTTTCCTGCGACTTCACGGTCTCTGGACGAGCTTGCAGGATGTAGAGCTTGCCATCCACCCCGTCACGGCCCCACTCGATGTCCATAGGACGCTGGTAGTGCTTTTCGATGATCTGGGCGTAGTGGGCCAGTTCGGCCACTTCGGCATCGGTAATGGAGAACTGCTTCTGCTCATCGGCAGACACATCGATGGTGCGTACCGAACGGCCGGCTTGCGAGGCGTCGGTGAATTCCATCTTCAAGAGCTTGGAGCCCATGGTCTTGCGCAGGATGGCAGGACGACCTGCCGCCAGCGTTGGCTTGTGGACATAGAATTCGTCGGGGTTAACCGCCCCTTGCACCACGGTTTCGCCCAGACCATAAGACGACGTGATGAAGACCACTTGGTCAAAACCGGACTCGGTGTCGATGGTGAACATCACACCGGCAGCGCCCAGGTCGGAGCGCACCATGCGCTGTACACCGGCAGACAAAGCCACCACGTCATGAGCAAAGCCCTTGTGTACGCGGTAGGAAATGGCGCGGTCGTTATACAGCGAAGCAAATACATGCTTCATCGCGTCCTTGACGTTTTCAAGGCCACGGATATTCAGGAAGGTTTCTTGCTGGCCGGCGAACGAGGCGTCCGGCAAGTCTTCGGCGGTGGCGGAGGAGCGCACGGCAACCGAAATATCGGCACCACCGGCGTCGGCGACCATCTGGTCCCAGGCTTCCTTGATATCGGCATCCAGCTTCTCTGGGAACGGGGTGTCGATGATCCACTGACGGATCTCCTTGCCCACGCGTGCCAGTTCGCTGACATCATCGATATCCAGCTGGTTCAGCTTGGCATTAATGCGGTCAGCCAGACCATTGTGATTGAGAAAGACGCGGTATGCGTCAGCCGTAGTGGCAAAACCACCGGGGACTCGTACACCGGAACCGGCCAGCTGGCTGATCATTTCACCCAGAGAGGCGTTCTTGCCGCCTACCTGTTCAACGTCAGTCATGCGCAGCTTCTCGAACCAGATCACGTAGCTCTCAGCCATCACTTCTTCTTCCTGTAGTGGATTGGGATGATATCAAGCGCAGAATTCTATACGAATAACAGCTAATCTGGCTAACGTTTTGCACTGCATCATAAGTTTGCGCCGCAACCATGACATCAGGTAGGGCGAAGCGGTCAGGCGCGATATAATGGCTCCATTGCCGACTGGCTGACCCGACTCCGACAGGTACCCGCATGCCACACCGCCGCTCCGCCTTTTTTGTTTCCGACCGCACCGGCATCACCGCCGAAGCCATGGGTTCCACCTTGCTGACCCAGTTTGATATGCAGGAATTCAAGCGCGAAACCATTCCCTACATCGATACGGTTGAAAAAGCCGCCGAAGTCGCACAGAAAATCTGCACCCGAGCTGCCAGCGACCATCACCGTCCTTTGCTGTTTACCAGCATCATCAATCCGGAAGTCCGCGCCCACCTCAAGCTCGATTGCGCGCTATCCATCGACTTTTTCGAGAGTTTTATCGGCCAGATCGAAAACGAACTGGGGCAAAAGGCGGCGCAAACCATAGGCAAGGCACATGGCCTGATTAACGAAGAGCGTTACGATCACCGCATTGAGGCCGTCAACTTCTCGCTTAACCACGATGACGGGATCAAACTGAAAGATCTGGAAGAAGCTGACGTGATTCTGGTCGGCGTATCGCGCTCGGGCAAGACGCCAACCTGCCTGTATCTGGCGCTGCAATACGGCATCAAGGCCGCCAACTATCCGCTTACACCGGAAGATTTGGGCTGTCCCACCCTGCCCAAGAGCCTGCTGCCTTACCGCAACAAGATTTTCGGCCTGACCATCGATCCGTTGCGCCTGCATAATATCCGCAGCGAGCGCCGCCGTGATTCAACTTACGCCAGCATGGAAAACTGCCGCTCCGAGGTGAACGAGGCCGAGTCCATGTTCCGCCAGCATGCCATCCCCTTTATCAGCACCACCCACAAGTCGATCGAGGAAATCTCCACCACCATCCTGCACAAGGCCGGCCTGAGCCGCCGCTTTTAAGCAGGCTTAGCCATAAAAAAGGGATGCCTCGGCATCCCTTTTTATTGTTTCAAAACACCATTCAGACGACTTCAGCCTCGGCCAGCTCAACATCGCCGTTGTACACATCCAGCTCCAGCTCGCCTTCGCTCTTGGCGACCAGCACCGCCGCCAACGTGTCACCGGATACATTGGTCGGGGTATTGATCATATCGATGATACGGTCAACCGCCGCAATCGCAGCAATCACTTCCAGCGGCAAACCCACCGACGACAGCACCAGGCTCATCACCACCAGACCCGTACCCGGCACACCGGCAGCACCGATGGCAGCCAGCGTGGTGGTCAGCACCACGGTGATTTTCTGCATCATGGACAGCTCGATACCGTAGGCGTTAGCGGCAAATATCGCCACAGCCCCCAGGTAAGTCGCCAGACCGTTCATGTTCACCGTCGCGCCCAGCGGCAGTACGAAGGAGGCAATGCTGTTATGCACGCCCAGCTGGGTTTCCGCCGCCTTGAGGTTGAGCGGCAGCGTCGCGTTGGAGCTGGTAGTGGAAAAGGCAAACAGCTGCACCGGCAGCATCTTGCGGATGAAGTGCCACGGATTGAGGCCGAACACCAGCAGCAGCACGCCATAAACCACGGTCAGAATGATGAAGCAGGACAGATAGATAGTACCCACCAGCGCGGCCAGGCCAGACAGGATGGCAAAGCCGTTGTCGGCCGTCACATAGGCCATCAGCGCGAACACGCCATACGGTGCGAACGCCAGCGCGATATTCACCAGCTGGAAAACCACATGGTTGAGCGAACGGAAGAAATCCGCCACTACTTTGCCTTCTTTGCCAGCCAGATTAATGGACAGGCCGAAGAAGATTGCGAACACGATCACCGGCAGGATGGCACCATCGGCAAACGCCTTGAACGGGTTATCCGGCACGATGGACATGATGGTGTCGACAAAGGACGGCACCTCGGCCACCTTGGCCACTTCGGGCACGACATAGCCTAGTCCGGAACCGATGCCCAGATAACCGGCAATCGTCATCGACAGCGCACCGGCCGCCATCATGGTCAGCATGTACAGCAGCATGGTCTTGCCTGCCACACGTCCCATTTTCTTCAGGTCGTGCATCGCGGTCACGCCGCACACCAGCGACACAAAAATCACCGGCAACACCACCATGCGGATCAGGGTGATAAAGAGGTCGCCAACCGGCTTAAGATAGTGAGCCCAGTCTCCGGCGAGAAAACCCGTCGCCACGCCGGCAACAAGGCCGATCAGAATTTTTGCCCACATCGGCAAAGGGGACCGCAAAGCCATACGCCTCTCCTTATTCTTTATCACTTGAATAGGGCAATCTATAAGGCAGGCTAGTTTGTCGTCAATAAGGCAAGTAGATACTGGCTAATATTAATTATTCATCATTTCATTTTGAATTTATAAATTCATTTAAGCTAAAGATTCACATTGAAATCCAGCTGCAAACCATCAAAGCCGACCTCGACCCCCGCCGGGCAACGCGCCGACAAAGCGGTAAACTCCAGCTCGTGCGTCATATGAATCAGCACCGTACGCTGTGCACCGATGCGTGCCGCCCAGTCCAGCGCCTGCGCAAACGACAGATGTGAAAAATACGGGGTGTCGCGCAGACAATCGAGAAAAAGCAGGCGTACGCCATCCAGCAAAGCCAGGCTTTCTTCGGGAATGTCCGACACATCGGTCAGCCAGGCCATATCGCCGATGCGCCAGCCGCTACATGGCCAGTGGCCGTGTTTAAGCGGGATAGGCGTCAGTTTCAGTCCGGAAAAGCTCAGCGGTCCCTCGACATCATGCGGCACCAGTACCGGCTTGTCCCAGCTTGGCGAGGCCGGCATCAGGCCGTAGCCGAAACGCGCACGGATATTGTCCATGGTGAAGCTATTGCCCAGCAGATCGATAGGCCCGCGTTTCACATAGCAAAACGCGCGCAGATCATCGATACCGTTGAGATGGTCGGCATGCGGGTGGGTATACAGTACCGCATCGACCCGGGTCAGCCCTTCGCGCAAAGCTTGCTGGCGCAAGTCCGGTCCGGTATCAATTAACAGGCCCAGCTCATCGATACTGATATAGGCCGAGCAGCGGGTACGGCGGTTTTTAGGGTTGTCCGAAACACAAGTCGGGCAGTTGCAGCCTAGCGCCGGCGTACCCGAACTGGAGCCACACCCCAATAAGGTGATACGCCCGCGCCTAGCCACGCTGCGCACCGGCTTTGGCAAACAGGCGGAAATAGTTTTCAGTTGTTGCCGCGGCCACTTCTTCCAGCGTCATGCCACGCAAAGACGCGATATGTCCGGCGACATGGCGCACAAAAGCCGGCTCATTGGTCTTGCCGCGATATGGCACCGGCGCAAGATAAGGCGCGTCGGTCTCGACCAGCAGGCGATCCAGCGGCACTTTTTGTGCGACCTCATGGATCTGCCTGGCGTTTTTGAAGGTCACGATGCCGGACAGCGAAATATAAAAGCCCAGATCCAGCGCTTCTTCCGCCACTTCCCAGCTTTCGGTAAAACAATGCATCACCCCGCCGGCCTCGCCCGCATTCTCCTCGCGCATGATGCGCAAGGTGTCCTGCGCCGACTCGCGGGTGTGAATCACCAGGGGCAAGCCGGCGCGGCGCGCGGCGCGGATATGGCGGCGAAAGCGCGCGTGTTGCCAGCCAAGATCGCCCTTGCACCAGTGGTAATCGAGCCCGGTCTCGCCTATGCCCACCACGCGCGGGTGGCCGGCAAGCGCCACCAACTCATCCTCGGATGGCACCTCGGCCTCCTGGCTGTCCGGATGCACACCCACCGTGGCAAACAGGTTGGCATGTGCCTCGGCCAGTGCCAATACCGCCGGATACTCGGGCATGGCTACCCCGATCACCATGGCGTGCGTCACCTGCGCCGCCTGCATATTGGCCAGCACTTCGGGCAAGCGGGCGACCAGATCGGGAAAATTCAGGTGGCAGTGGGAATCGACAAGCATGATTTTTCTTTCGGGATTCGGGAACTGGGATCCGCCACCGTTTAAGCTGGACAAATCCGACAGCCAATCCGGATACCAGATACCGGGTTCCGGATCCCCTGAATTACATGGTATGCGTATTGCGGCTGGAGTTAAGCACCCCGCCCAGCAGTTTTTCGATACGCTCACGCGCCTGATCTGCGGCTTCTCCGGCGGCAAACTCGACACCGACACCCTGGGTGCGGTTATTGTTGGCACCGGCCGGTGTCAGCCACACCACCTTGCCCTGCAATGCGGTCTTTTGCGTATCGTCCATCAGCGTCAGCAGCAGAAAGACCTCATCCCCCAGCGTATATTCCCGCGCCGATGGAATAAACATTCCGCCATTCTTGAGAAAAGGCATATAGGCGGCAAACAAGGCGCTGCGCTCGCGGATGGACAACGACAGCACGCCGGCGCGGGCAGCGGGATCAGTACGTTCGGCAGGCGTTTCCAGGCTCGTCATATCAGGCAAATACCTTGAGATAGTCCATTAACAGCGCCTCCAGTTGCAGGCGGACATTCAGCGTGTGCTGGCCATAAGGCACCAGTGTCGTCACCGCGCTTTGACAGCGCATCAGCTCGGGCAGCCTGGCGCGGCGCGCCAGCGACGATAATGCGCCTTCATGCTCGGGATAATAGCGGAGTCTGCGCGCCAGACTCAAACTGGCTAGGTCATGCAGCCACTTGGCCAGCCAGTCCAGCGGCACGGCGAGCGGCAATTTCTGCTTGTCGACCAGCTCGGCCATATCCAGCATGCCGGTCAGCATGGGCGCGGCCAGCGCGGCGACAAACTGGTCGCGCAGCGCCGTCAAAGCCGGGTCATGATTGAACAAAGGCGCGCCGCCATTGTGTGCCAGCTCGATTTCGGCGCGCGCGATGCCCTGCGATTTCAGCCAGGCCAGCGCCATTTCATGCGACGGACGTGCCAGCGGATACTGGCGGCAACGACTCTTGATGGTGGGTAGCAGACGCTGTGGCGAATGTGCCACCAATAAGAACAGCACATCATCCGGCGGCTCCTCCAATACCTTGAGCAAGGCATTGGCTGCCGCAGGATTCAACGTCTCGGCCGGCTCCACCAGCACCACGCGCTGGCCGTGACGGTGCGAGCTCAATTGCGAAAATTCGATGATCTCGCGCACCGCCTCGATCTTGATCTGAGCCAGCTTGCGCGTCGGCTTGCCTTCCTTGCCCTCTTCCTCGCCCTCGATAATGGGTGACAAACGGCGAAAATCGGGATGGCTGCCGCTGACAAACCAGCGGCACGACTCACACTGGCCGCAAGCTCCATGGTCGGCCTGGGGCTGGTCGCACAACAGCGCCTGCGCCAGATGTTCGGCGAATTCAAGCTTGCCGCTGCCGGCCATGCCGGTAAACAGCCAGGCATTGGGCAGGCGCGAAAACTCGCTGCTGATACGCGCCCAGTCGGCCTGCTGCCACGGATACAGCATCAGGCCTGCTCCGCCAGTTGCGCCAGACGCTGGGCAATATCGGTCTGAATGTCGGCAATGCTGCGGGTCGAGTCCAACACATAAAAGCGCGGATTATCCTTGGCGCGAGCAAGATAGGCGGCACGCACGCGGCGATGAAAATCGCCCTGCTCACGCTCGAAACGATCCAGCTCGCGCGTGGCCGACATGCGCTGGGCTGCAATTTCGGTGGGCACATCAAACAGCAAGGTCAGATCGGGCTGCAAGCCTTGCTGTACCCAGTCCTCCAGTGCGGCAATACGCGCGTCTGCCACGCCGCGCCCGCCGCCCTGATAGGCAAAGGTCGCATCGGTAAAACGGTCGGACACCACCCAGCGCCCTGCCGCCAGCGCCGGCCGTATCACCTCGTCCAGATGCTGGCTGCGTGCAGCAAACATCAGCAGGGTTTCGGTTTCCAGCGAAACCTTGGTCTCCACCGCAAGCAAGAGCGCACGCAAATGCTCGCCCAGCGCGGTGCCCCCTGGCTCGCGGGTAAAACAGGCATCCAGCCCCAGTGCAGACAGGGTGTCGCGGATAAAGCCCAGATGGGTGCTCTTGCCGGCACCATCTACGCCTTCCAACGTGATAAAGCGTGGCCGCATCACGACCCTTTCTTCAGAATGTATTGGCGCACGGCGGCATTATGCTCGTCCAGCGTCTCGGAGAAATGCGACTCGCCCTTGCCCTTGGCAACGAAATACAGTGCACGGCTCTCGACCGGATTCGCCGCCGCATGCAGCGCGGCCGCGCCCGGCAAGGCAATCGGCGTAGGCGGCAAGCCGCTGCGGGTATAGGTATTGTAAGGCGTGTCTCGGCGCAGGCCTTCCTTGCCGATGCGCCCCTGATACCGCTCGCCCATGCCATAGATCACCGACGGATCGGTCTGCAAGCGCATGCCGATTTTCAGACGGTTGGCAAACACCGAAGACACCATGGGGCGGTCGCTGTCTTTCGAGGTTTCTTTTTCGATCAGGCTGGCCATGGTCAATAGCTCGTAAGGCGTGGCATAAGGCACATCCTCTTTACGCGCATTCCAAGCCGACTCCAGATTTTGCTGCATGGTGCGATAGGCACGGCGCAGCACCTCCAGATCTGAGGCACCCGGCGTATAGAAATAAGTACTGGGGAAGAACATGCCCTCGGCCGCCTGACTGGTCGCACCCAGTTCGGCCATAATGCGCGACTCGCTCCAGCCAGCCGACGTCTGCACAAGCCCCGGTTCGCGCGCCAGCGCCTGGCGGAACTGGCGGAAAGTCCAGCCTTCGATGACGGTCACGCTGGGCTGATCCGGGCTGCCTTCGGCCAGACGCTTGAGGATCTCCCACATCGCGACCGGGCTGGAAAACTCGTACAGGCCGGCCTTGACCTTACGGTCAGCGCCGGTCATACGCGAGAGGGCCACCATCACCCAGCGGTTACGGATTACGCCATCGGCCTCCAGAGCCCGCGCCACTTGCGACAAGGTACGGTTAGGACCAACGGTCACATTGTAAGGGGTGGCGGGCAGCGGCACCGGCACGACGACGACCCAGGCCAGCCACAAGGCAGCGGCGGCAAGCACAGCGGCAAAAAGGCGAACAAACAAAATGCGCATAAAGCGAAGTCAATCAACGATTGAATAAAAGCGGATGATACCATCCGCACGGCTTAACCGGCATCCGCCGTCGGTGTCATGCATACCCCGAAACGGGCCAGCAAATCGGCAGCGCAAGATGGCTCCAGCGCAATAGCCACGCCATCGCACACCAGTTCTGCCGGCAAAGTCGCCAACTCGCCATCCCAATCGGGCAGGCATTCAGCCAGTACGCCCGCCAGATCCCTGTCGTCCACCAAGGCAAGCACCCCGGTAAAAGCGGCATACATCTCACCATCCGGTGTGACAAACAAGGCACTCGCCTTAGCGCTGGCGCCTGTCGGTGCCGCCAGCCAGGCGCCGGGGTGACGGCGCAAGACAAGCGGCGCAGCCTCCAGCGCGACATACACGCGCTGCGGGCCGTTCTGCACAAACCAGCACCCGGCAGCATTCGCCTGATAATTGCGCCCAAAAAATGAAGTCATCGCCGGCTGGCTCAGCAGCTCGCCTTTCAGCCGCCATTGCCCGCGCGCATCCAGCGCCAGCCAGCCATACACAGCAGGCACATCCGGCCACTTGGCCATCGCGGCCAGCACTTGTTGATCCATGGTTTTTCCCTGTCGATTCACAAATCCGCACGCGCGAGGGCGGGATCGGGGATTAGGGATTGGGAGTGCCCATTCCCGAGTTCCTGATCCCCACTCACAACTCTGCCCGCAATACCGCCAAGGGTGGCGCATTGGCGACACGGCCGACCAGCGGCCAGCCCGCGCCGCACACCACCAACATGCCCAGCAGCACGCCGCCGGGCAGCAGCCACAGATTGGGCGTAAACGGCAAGGCCAGCAACTCTTTGGCAATAACGGCACCGGTCAGCATGGCGCCAGCGCCGGCAAGAAAACCGGACAAGGCACCGATAAAAGCCAGTTCGGACAGCAAGACCACGCGCAACTGGCGGCGCGAGGCACCCAGCGCCCGCATCAGCGCCATATCGGCCAGCCGCTCATGCCTTGTTGCGGCAAAAGTCGCCCACAACACCAGCACACCGGCGGCCAGCGACAATAAAAACATCACTTCAACCGCCCGCGACAGGCGCTCGACCACCGCACGGACTTCGGTAATGATGACGCCGATGTCTATCACCGTCAGATTGGGAAAACGTGCCAGCAACTGGCTGACAAAACCTTCGCTCTCGGGCGGCAGGCGAAAACTGGTGATATAGCTTGCGCGCTCGCCGGCAAACCAGTTGGGCGGCGCCAGTACAAAAAAGTTGGCGCGAAAATTATCCCAAGCCACCTTACGCAAGCTGGTGACCTTGGCCTGGTAAGGCGTGCCGGCAATATCGAACGACAGACTGTCGCCCAAGCGTATGCCCAGCGTGTCGGCCAGGCCAGCTTCCACCGAAAACTGCGGCGCGGCGCGGGCGCCCTCCCACCACTTTCCAGCCACAATCTGGTTGCCGGCCGGCAGGCTGTCGCGCCAGGACAGATTGAATTCGCGCTCGGCCAGGCGCCGTGCACGCTCATCGGCCAGCTTGGCCGGATTGACCGCCTTACCGTTGATGGCCAGCAGGCGCGCCCGCACCATGGGCGAGAGCTCGGGTGCGGCCCTGCCGCTTTGCACGAAACTGTCGCCAAGCGCCGCGCGCTGATCCTCCTGGATATTGATGGCAAATTTATTGGGCGCATCCGGCGGAATGCTGTTCTGCCAGCTATTGATCAGATCGCCGCGCACCACGGTCAGCAGCAGCAAGGCCATCAGCCCCACCGATAAGGCCACCAGCTGAATCAGCGCCAACCACGGCCGCCGTGCAAGGTTGGCAACACCATAGCGCCAACCAAGCTTGCCCGAGCGGCGCGCCAGACGCCGCACCAGCGCAAGCAAAGCCATGCTGACCAGCGCGACCGCGACAAAAAAACCGCCCAATGCACCCAGCAACCACAGGCCCAGCGTTGCATCACCCACCTGCCATGCTGCCAGCAGCAATAAAGCCGACAAGGCCAGCACCGGCGCCAGCGCGCCGATACGCGGCGCCCCCGTTTCACTACGCATCACCCGTAATGGCGACACCTGACGCAGGGCAAGAATAGGCGGCAAAGCCAGTCCCAACAGCAAAACCAGAGACGATAGCGGCCCCAGCAAACCCAGCCACCAGGCCGGTTGCGGCAGGGTTTCGACTCCCAGACCCGAAGCTACGCTGATCAGCAGCCATTGCAAGCCATAGCCCAGCCCGGCACCGATCACCCCGCACGCCAGCGCCAGCATGGCGAACAGCAAGGCAAACACTTGCCACACTTCGCCCGACTCCATGCCCAGCGCGCGCATCACCGCGACGCTTTGCCAGTGACGCGCCAGATAACGGCGCACCGCCATCGCAACCGCGGCCGCCGCCAGCGCTACCGTCATCATGGTGGCAATACCCAGAAAGCGCCGCGCCCGCTCCAGCGCGGTTTTCACCTCGGGCCGCGCTTCTTCTATGTTTTCCAGCCGCATGCCGGGCGTCAGATGGCTTTTTGCCCAGCGCCGGAACGCCTCGACCTGACGGCCATCGCCCGCCACCATCAAACGGTAGCGTGCACGGCTGCCCTCCTGAATCAGGCCACTGGCGGCCAGATCGGCCTGATTGAACACCAGCCGCGGCACAAAATTGTAAAGATCCAGCGCTCCGTCCGGCTCGCGCAAAATCTCGCCCGCTATGGTCAACTGCAAGCGCCCCACACCCAGACGGTCTCCTAATTTAAGCTTGAGACGCGACAACAGGCGTGCATCGACCCAGGCTTCCCCTTGCGCCGGCGCAAAGCGCCCGTTCTGCTCGCGCCCATTCATCAGGCGCAGGCTGACTTCGCCGCGTAGCGGATAGGCTGCGCTCACCGCCTTCAGATTGGATAGCGCCGCCTCATCGCCGGCAAAGCTCATGGAAGGGAAAGACACACTGCTGGCCAGACTCAGCCCCAGACGCCGCGCCTCGTCCTGCCATGGAGCAGGTAGCGGCGCATTGGCATTGACCACCAGATCGGCCGCCAGCAATCGCGCGCTTTGCTGGCTCAGCCCGCGTTCGATACGGTCGGCAAAAAACGACACGCTGGTCATCGCCCCCACCGCCACCACCAGCGCCAGCAGCAGCACCCCCAGCTCGCCCGAACGCCATTCGCGCAGCAACAATCTCAAGGCAAAAGCCCAGCGTTGCAGCAGATTCATACCCCCGCCCCCAGCAAACAACCATCATGCAGGCGATAGATGGCGTCACAACGCGCGGCCAGATCCGGGTCATGCGTCACCAGCACGAGACTGGTGCCTTGTTCGGCATTCATCCGGAACAAAAGATCGATCACCTGCTCGCCCGCCACCGGATCCAGGCTGCCGGTGGGCTCGTCGGCAAACAGAAGCTCGGGATCGGTGACAAAGGCACGCGCCAGCGCCACACGCTGCTGCTCGCCGCCGGACAAATGGCGCGGATAATGCTTAAGCCTATGCCCCAGCCCCACCCGTTCCAGCCTTTGCCGCGCAAGTGCAGCGGCGTCTTTGCGGCCACACAGCTCGAGAGGCAGCATCACGTTTTCCAGCGCGCTTAACTGCGGCAGCAACTGGAAACTCTGAAACACGAAACCCACGCGCGCACGGCGCAGCGCAGCGCGGCCATCTTCGTCCAGTTTCGACAAGGGTTCGCCAAACAGCGTCACCTCGCCATAACTTGCCTGATCCAGCCCGGCAAGAATGGCCAGCAGACTGGACTTGCCCGAACCGGACGCGCCAACGATGGCGATAGTCTCGCCACGCGCCACCGCCAGACTGACATCGCGCAAGATAGTCAGCATCTCGCCGTGATAAGCCACTTGCTTGCCCACGGCGCTGGCACGCAAAATGGCGGTCGTTTCTCCGGATGGATTCATCATGTTCCGCTTGCTTGTTGTATGTTGTATGTTGTGGTGCACGCCAGTCATGGCCGCCACCATCCTGGTATTCGGCGACAGCCTGTCCGCCGGCTATGGCTTGGCGTCCGGTCAGGGCTGGGTTTCGCTACTGGAAAAACGTCTGGCGCCCAAACACAAGGTCGTCAATGCCTCGCAATCGGGTGAAACCAGCGCCGGCGGCCTCGCCCGCCTGCCGCAGGCACTGGCACGACACAAGCCCGATATTGTCGTACTGGAACTGGGCGGCAACGACGGCCTGCGCGGTCTGCCGCTGTCCGAGATGGAAGCCAATCTCGCACAAATGGCTGCGCTGGCCCAGCGCAGCAAGGCCAAAGTCGTGCTGGTCGGCATGGCACTCCCTCCCAACTATGGCCCGGGCTACACGGCAAGGTTCCGTAAGGCATACGACAATGTGGCAAAAAAACACAAAACGGCGTATGTCCCGGTACTGGTCGCCGGCTTTGAAAGCAAGCTGGCCCTGTTCCAAAACGACGGCATCCATCCGAACGCCCAAGCGCAACCATTGATGGCCGCAACGGTAGAAAAAGCACTGCGCCCATTACTGAAGTAAAAGCCTGCACCAGCCACCTGCCCCCGATCCGGCCTGCATTCTCCTGCGCCCCACCCGCTAAACGAAAAAACCCGCACCAATAGGTACGGGCTTTTCCCTGCGTGCGACAGACACCCGCCCGCTGATATGGCGTTACGGCTGCGAGTTGCGAATCAAGCCGGCGAGGCGCTCAATACCCTCTTCAATCCTATGCGCCGGAGTATGGCTGAAATTCAAGCGCAGATGGCCGATACCCTCTTCCGGCACCGGATAAAACGGCTCGCCCGGCATAAAGGCGACATCATGCTCCAGCGCCAGCTTGAGCAGACTGCGCGTATCGCGCTTGTGCTTCAGGGTCAGCCAGAAGAACAGACCGCCGCTAGGCAACTGCCAGTCAGCCAGATCGGCAAAATGCTTTTCCAGCGAAGCCTGCATCACATCGCGCCCGGCACGGTAAGTCGCACGCAAGCGGGCAATATGGGCGGGGTAGGCGGCATCATTCAATGCCCGCGCAGCAAACCACTGGCCGACACGGTTGGTATGCAGATCGGCCGCCTGCTTGAGCTTGACGAGGTAGGGATACAGGTCGGGCGTGGCAATCAGATAACCTTCACGCAAGCCCGGTGCCAGTGTCTTGGAGAAAGAGCCGGCATAGATCCACGAGGCCTTCTTCAGATGCGAAACCAGAGGCGCAGGCGCATCCCCGTCGTAGGACAGTGCACGGTATGGATCATCCTCGAACAGGGGGACACCGGCCTGATCAATCACCTCAGCCAGCGCAGCACGGGTAGCCTCATCGTAACAGGCACCGGACGGATTCTGGAAGCTTGGAATCAGATACGTCATGCGCGGCTTGAATTCGGCCAAGGCCTGCGCGAGATCCGCTGGATCTAGCGAGCCCTGCTGCTGGGGCACTGCATGCACGCTGGCGCCAAACAGATTGAAAACCTGTAAGGCCGCCAGATAAGTCGGCCCTTCGGTCACCAGGGGCGTGCCCGGATCAACAAACAGTTTGGCAGCCAGATCCAGCGCCTGCTGCGAGCCGGACAGAATCAGGACCTGATCCGCACCGCACGCTATCCCCATTTTCTGCGCCTCGCGGGCGATGGCTTCCCGCAGCTCGGGCTCGCCTTCGGTGGTGCCATACTGCGCCAGCGCTTGCGGCATCTCGCTAAAGTCCAGTTCGGGCAGGCACTGCGAAGCCGGCAGGCCGCCGGCGAAGGAAATCACTTCAGGGCGTTGTGCTGCCGCCAATATTTCGCGGATCAGCGAGCCGGACAAGCGTTCGATACGTTGGGAAAACATGGCAGCCTCTTGATGGTCTCTGATATTAATGTCAATATTTTTGACCAATTTACCTATCCCACTGGCCAACGTCAATATGCCTGATAACTACAACGCCACGGAAGTACGCCAGACTATGGCCGCTTTTTTCCATGCTTATCAGGCCTTTACCGCCAAGCCCGACCAGATGCTGGCTAAACGCGGTCTCGCACGGGTGCACCACCGCATCCTGTTTTTCGTCGCCTACCAGCCTGGGCTGAATGTGGGCGAACTGCTGCAGGCGCTGGGCGTCAGCAAACAGGCCATCAACCTGCCGCTACGCCGGCTGATCGCGGACGGGCTCATTGAAACCCATAGCGCCAGCCACGACCGCCGGGTCAAACTTTTACAGCTCAGCCCAGCAGGCCAAGCGCTGGAGCAAGCTTTATTCCAGGAACAACAACGCCTGCTGACGCAGACGTTTAAGCAGCTGGGCCCCCAGGCCAGCAGCCACTGGCTGGCACTGAACGAGGCCCTGGCTGCACGCGAGGGTGCGGCGTCAATCTAGACGCTGATAACGTACGGCACAGATTTCGATTTCTTCCATCCCGTCCGGCCCGCGCAGCAGCACCACGTCGCCCTCGCGCGCCTTGAGCAAAACCCGTGCAATCGGGGCAATCCAGCTGATATGGCCGCGCTCGGGATTAATCTCGTCCACACCGACAATGCTCAGGGTTTGCGCCCTGCCATCCCCGCGCACGATATCGACCGTGGCCGAAAAGAACACCTGGTCACACGCTTCGCGCAACTCGGGATCGACCACTTCGGCCACTTCCAGACGCTTGGTCAGAAAACGGATGCGGCGGTCTATCTCGCGCAAGCGGCGCTTGCCATAGATGTAATCGCCGTTTTCCGAACGGTCGCCATTGGAAGCCGCCCAGTTGACAATCTGCACCACCTCCGGACGCTCGCGGTGCACCAGTTGCGACAGCTCATCCTTGAGGCGGCGCCAGCCAGCCGGCGTGATGTAGTTCTTGCCAGTGGCGGGCAGTCGGCTCTCGGCCGGCAAGCCTTCCTCGAGATCGTCATCATCACTTTCGCGTGTAAATGCTTTATTCATCCCTTGCCCTTTCTACAAAAAAACCGCCCGCAACACAAAGTGCACGGGCGGTTATCGGCTAGCCTGCCATCAACAAGATGACTTTTTAGCGGCGCTTTTGCAAACCAGTCGAGGTCAGACCCGACCACTTCATCACGCCGGCCACTTCAGCTTCGTTCAGCTCGTAGAACTGGCCGCGCTTCAGGCGGCCCGGCAAGCCGACGGTACCGAAACGGATACGGATCAGGCGGCTGACGGTCAGATTGAAGTGTTCGAACATGCGACGCACTTCGCGATTGCGGCCTTCCTTGATCACCACATTCACCCAGTGGTTGGCGCCTTCTTCACGCCCGCCCAGCTGATAGACGCGCTCGAAATGCGCCGTACCATCTTCCAGCTCAACTTCTTGCGTCATCGCCTTCATGATTTCCGGCGTCAGCTCGCCCAGCACGCGTACCGAATACTCGCGCTCGACTTCAAAGCTTGGGTGCATCATGCGGTTGGCCAGCTCGCCGCTGGTGGTGACAAGTAACAGGCCGGAGGTATTCACGTCCAGACGGCCGATGGCAACCCAACGGCTGGACTTGGCCTGCGGCAGGCGGTCGAATACGGTCACACGGCCTTCGGGATCGTCGCGCGAAACGATTTCACCTTCCTGCTTGTGATACATGATGATGCGCGGCAGACGGTCGGCCCACTTGAGTTTGACTGGATGACCCTTCACCGTCACGCGATCATGCGGACCCACGCGGTCGCCCAAGACGGCCACCTTGTTGTTGACCAGAATCAGGCCGGCTTCGATCATTTCCTCGACTTCACGGCGCGAACCGGAACCCGATGCTGCCAGCGCTTTTTGCAGGCGGACCGGCTCGATCTTGTCCAGATCTACGCGGGTCTCGCGCAGGCGCTGCGCCTTCTCGGCGATCGCCTGGGTTGGCGCGCGCAAAGCCAGTTTCTTGGCGCGCGGCACTTTCGGATCCTCGCTACGCACAAACGGCTTTTTGTCGCCGAAGTTACCACTGCTGCGGCCCTGGAAGCCGCCTTCACGCGGGGCATCGCCATCACGGCGCACGAACGGCTTCTTGTCACCGAAGTTGCCGCGTGGCTGTTCACTGCGGTCGCGCTGGCCGTAGCCACCTTCGCGCGGGGCATCGCCATCGCGGCGCACGAACGGCTTCTTGTCGCCGTAGTTGCCGCGTGGCTGTTCGCTGCGGTCGCGCTGGCCGTAGCCACCTTCACGCGGGGCATCGCCATCACGGCGCACGAACGGCTTCTTGTCGCCGTAGTTGCCGCGTGGCTGTTCACTGCGGCCACGCCCTTGGTCTGCGCCTTCGCGGCGGGCGAACGGCTTGGCATCGCCGGCATTGCGATCGCGCTGGCCGTAACCTTCCTGGCGCGATGGTGCCGGCTTGTTGTCTTGTGCATTGCGCGGCTTGATAAAGCTACCGCCGGTGCGTGGCTGCGACGTTTCGCGGCCCTTGGCTTGCGACACCGGTTGGCGCGCCTGATTGCGTTGTCCTTTAGACATGCTTTTTCCTAATCAACTAGATTTTCCGCCTCATCAACGTTTTCGCCGCGTCGGCCGTCGCGCTGTGGTCTGCGCTGTACCAGCTGCAGTTTTCGCCGCGTCGGCCGTCGACTGAGCGGTG
>NZ_RJTZ01000044.1:0-25441 GCF_024343515.1 Aquitalea sp. S1-19
CAACCGGGTTTATGGCTGCGACGATTGCCAGCTGGTATGTCCGTGGAACCGCTTTGCCGTGGCGAGCCATGAGGCGGATTTTGCCGTGCGTCATGGTCTGGACGATGTGTCCCTGGTCGAATTGTTTGGCTGGAGCGAAGACGAATTCAATCAGCGCATGGCCGGCAGCCCGATCTATCGCATCGGTTACGAGCGCTGGTTGCGCAATCTGGCGGTGGGCTTAGGCAATGCACCGGGCACGCCCGAGGTCATGGCCGCGCTGCAAGCCAGAAGCAACTATGACTCGGCGCTGGTGCGCGAGCATGTGGCCTGGGCGCTGGCGCAGCATGGGGAGTAGGGAGTCGGGGTTTGGTTTTTCGGGATTGGGGGGCCGGGATCTGCGGTGTTGACGCGAGTGTGCTTGGCCGGAACACTGAAACCCGAGTCCCGAGTCCCGAGTCCCGAGTCCCGAGTCCCGAGTCCCGAGTCCCGAGTCCCGAGTCCCGAGTCCCGAGTCCCGAGTCCCGAGTCCCGAGTCCCGAGTCCCGAGTCCCGTCTTATTCCGGACGCGACGGGGCGATAACCAGCGATTCGCCTTCCAGAATTACATTGCCGGCGACAAAACACTGAGTGGTAAATTTAACGCGCTTTTTGTTGGGATCAAGCTCGGCAACTGTTGCGCGCGCGGTCACAGTCTGGCCGATTTTGACCGGTGCCTTGAAGCGGGTGGACTGCGACAAATAGATGGTGCCGGGGCCGGGCAGGCGGGTGCCGACCACGGTAGAGATCAGGCTGGCGGTGAGCATGCCGTGGGCAATGCGGCCACCGAACATGGTCTGTTCGGCGTATTCCTGATTGATGTGAACCGGGTTATCGTCGCCCGAGACCGCAGCAAACATCAGGATGTCGGCCTCGGTAATGGTTTTGGCGTACTCGGCGAAATCACCGATTTTAAGGTCTTCGAAGTAGACGGTCATGACGGTACTCCCGTATTATGATGATGAAATGTTGCAGTGCATTGTACACGCAAGTCGTGACAGGCAAATTGCGTGTTAAGGGCGCAAAAATGCGGAGGGGCCGGATTTTGTGCATGTGGGGCTTGCGCTTTCTTCAAACGATTGTTTGAATGCTAAGGTGCGGCAGAGCATCACGATAGGCTACGGCTGCATGCGTCAATGATCTATCAACCAGTCCGAAGCATACGCTGGAGGAATATGAAAGTTCTAGTCGCTGTGAAACGCGTTGTTGATTACAACGTGAAGGTTAGGGTCAAGGCTGACGGTAGCGGTGTGGACATCGCCAACGTCAAGATGTCGATGAACCCGTTTGACGAGATCGCCGTAGAAGAGGCTGTGCGCCTGAAAGAAGCCGGCAAGGCCAGCGAAATCATCGTGGTGTCCATGGGTGTCAAGCAGTGTGAAGAAACACTGCGTACGGCGCTGGCCATGGGTGCTGACCGTGCCATTCTGGTGGAAACCGAGACCGAGTTGCAGCCTTTGGCCGTGGCCAAGCTGCTCAAGGAAATCGCCGCCAAGGAAGCGCCGCAGCTGATGATTCTGGGCAAGCAGGCGATTGATGATGATGCCAACCAGACCGGCCAGATGGTTGCCGCGCTCTTGGGCTGGGGGCAGGGTACGTTCGCGTCCAAGGTCGATCTGGCTGCCGAAACCGTCAATGTCACCCGTGAAATCGATGGCGGCCTCGAAACGGTCAAGCTGGCATTGCCAGCCGTCGTGACCACCGACTTGCGCCTGAACGAGCCACGCTACGTCAAGCTGCCTAACATTATGGCGGCCAAGAAAAAGCCGCTGGAAAAAGTCACCCCGGCAGATCTGGGCGTCGATGTGACCCCGCGCCTGACCACCCTCAAGGTGGCCGAGCCTGCCAAGCGTTCCGCCGGCATCAAGGTGGCATCTGCTGCCGAGCTGGTGGCCAAACTGAAAAACGAAGCAAAGGTGCTGTAAGCCATGGCTATTCTCGTTATCGCTGAACACGACAACCAGAGCCTGAAAGCAGGCACTCTGAACACCATTACCGCTGCGGCCAAGCTCGGTGGCGACGTGCATGTACTGGTTGCTGGCGCTGCTTGCACCGCTGCTGCCGATGCCGCCAAATCGGTGGCCGGCGTTGCCAAGGTGCTGGTCGCCGATGCCGCGCAATACGCGCACGGTCTGGCCGAGAATCTGGCTCCGCTGGTGATCGATCTGGCCAAGGGCTACAGCCATGTCCTGGCACCGGCCTCCTCTTTTGGCAAGAACCTGCTGCCGCGCGTAGCCGCCTTGCTGGATGTGGCGCAGATTTCCGAAATCTCGGCAATCGAGTCGGCCGACACTTTCGTGCGTCCGGTTTACGCCGGTAACGTGCTGGCGACGGTGCAGTCGTCCGATGCGATCAAGGTGATCACCGTACGTACCACCGCGTTTGAAGCAGCTGGCAACGGCGGCGCAGCGGCACTGGAAAGCATTGCCGCAGGTGCAGACGCACAACTGTCGACTTTTGTCGGCGCCGAGCTGACCAAGTCCGATCGTCCGGAACTGGGCGCTGCCAAGGTGATCGTTTCCGGTGGCCGTGCGCTGGGTTCGGATGCGCAGTTCAAGGCTGTGATCGAGCCGCTGGCCGACAAGCTGGGCGCTGCGGTAGGCGCTTCGCGCGCCGCCGTGGATGCAGGCTATGCACCAAACGACTACCAGGTCGGCCAGACCGGCAAGGTGGTGGCGCCGCAGCTTTACTTCGCCGTCGGCATTTCCGGTGCCATCCAGCACCTGGCCGGCATGAAGGATTCCAAAGTGATCGTTGCGATCAACAAGGATGAAGAGGCGCCGATTTTCCAGGTGGCTGATTACGGCATCGTCGGTGACTTGTTCACCGTCGTACCGGAACTGATGGCCGAGCTGTCCAAGTAAGCGACAGCCGGAACGAGGCAGGCCTTGATGCCTGCCCGCAATAAAAAACAGAACCGGCCCGACGGTTCACCCCGGAGACAACCCTGTCGTCAGGACAGGCTTCAGGTGAATGCGTGGCCGGTTTTTTTGTACTTACAACATTGCACCCACATCAAAGGAGAGATCGATGATCTACAACGCACCGGTCAAGGAAATCCGCTTTGCCCTGAATGAACTGGCCGAACTGCCATCCATCTGCAGCCTGCCCGGCTACGAGGATTGCTCGGTTGATCTGGTCGACGCCATTCTGGAAGAAGCCGCCAAGTTCGCCGAAGGCGTGCTGGCTCCGATCAACAAGGCTGGCGACCAGGGCGCCAAATGGAACGCCGACTACAGCGTGACCTCCGCTCCCGGCTTCAAGGACGCCTGGCTGCAATATGTCGAATCTGGCTGGGCCGGCCTGCGCACCCCGACCGAATTTGGCGGTCAGGGGATGCCGGCACTGGTTGCGCTGGCAACCGAAGAAATGTGGTGCTCGGCCAATCTGGCCTTCTCGCTGGCCCCATTGCTGACCTTGGGCGCAGTTGAAGCGCTGCATCACCACGCCGGCGACGAACTCAAGGCCGTCTACCTGCCCAAGATGGCAACCGGCGAGTGGACCGGTACCATGAACCTGACCGAACCGGGTGCCGGCTCCGACCTCGCCCAAGTGCGCAGCAAAGCCGTGCCGGCAGCGGATGGCAGCTATCTGATCAGCGGCCAGAAGATCTTCATCACCTGGGGCGAGCACGACATGGCGGATAACATCATCCACCTGGTGCTGGCACGTTTGCCGGACGCACCGGCCGGGGTGAAGGGCATCTCGCTGTTTGTCGTGCCCAAGTATCTGGTGAATGCCGACGGCAGCCTCGGCGCGCGTAACGATGTGCGTTGCGTCTCGCTCGAGCACAAGCTGGGTATCCATGGCAGCCCGACTGCGGTGATGAGCTTCGGTGACGAAGGCGGCGCCATCGGCTATCTGGTGGGTGAGGCCAACAAGGGCCTGGGCTATATGTTCACCATGATGAACCACGCGCGTCTGGGTGTCGGCGTCGAAGGCATGGCCGTGTCCGAACGCGCCTACCAGAAGGCTGTCGAATACGCGCGCGACCGTGTGCAAAGCCGTGCTATCGGTTCTCCCGATCCGGCCGGCGTTGCCATTATCCAGCACCCGGATGTACGCCGCATGCTGATGACCATGCGCGTTCAGATCGAGGCACAGCGCGCACTGGCTTGCGTGGCTGCAGCGGCGATGGATCGCGCGGCCCAGCATCCGGTTGCAGCCGAAGCGGCAAAAAACCAGTCTCTGGTGAACTTCCTGATTCCTATCGTCAAGGGCTGGAATACCGAGCAGGCCAACGAAATCACCAGTCTGGCGGTGCAGGTGCATGGCGGTATGGGCTTTATCGAAGAAACCGGCGTTGCCCAGTACTACCGCGATGCGCGCATTACTTCGATTTATGAAGGCACCACCGGCATTCACGGTCTGGATCTGATCGGGCGCAAAACGTTCAGCGAAGGCGGTGCGACCGCGCTGGCACTGCTGGAAGAAACCCGTCTGGTTGCTGCCAAACTCGCGCCAAGCCAGCCCAAGTTGTCGGCCAATCTGACCGCCGCTGCCCGCGAAGCCGAGCGCTGCGTTGCCTTCATTCTGGAAACCTTCAAGGTGCAGCCACAACTGGCGGCAGCCGGTTCGGTACCTTTCCTCAAACTGATGGGGATCGTGCTGGGCGGCTGGCAAATGGGCCGCGCCGCGCTGATCGCGCAGGACAAGCTTGCCGAAGACGGTGCCGATACCGATTTCCTGTCGGCCAAAATCATCAGTGCGCGCTTCTACGGTGATCATCTGCTGCCACAGGTCTCCGGCCTGGCCGCCGCTATCCTTGAGGGCGCCGATAGCGTGCTGGAGATGCCGGAAAACCTGTTCTGATCCTGACAGGTTATTCCATGAAAAACGCCACGGCTTGCCGTGGCGTTTTTGCTAGCGGGCCCGGTTGGGGGGCAGAACCATGCCGCTTGGGCTGAGGGTCAGACGCCGATCACGCCGCCATCAATACGCGTGACCACCACCGTGGCCGAACGCGGGCGGGCTTTGGATGCGCTGTCGGTCTGGCTGGCCGGCCAGGCGCTGCTCGGCGCCGTCAGCGTACCGTCTTCGCCCGGATGCTGCACATTGAAGAACAGCGTCTTGGCATCCGGCGTGACCGCGATGCCGGTGATCTCGCAGTCCTTGGGTCCAACCAGAAAGCGGCGTACGGTACTGGGCGTTGCGCTGGCACCCTTGATGGTGGCGGTGCCGCCGGCTGCGGTGATCTTGCCGCCGTCGCCCACCTTGCCCGGTACAGCGGCCAGCATCATGCAGTTGGTCACATCGGTGTAGGCGCCATCATCGGTCTGTATCCACAGCATGCCGCGCTTGTCGAAGTACAGGCCATCCGGGCTGGAGAAGTCGTTGTCGTTGCTAAGGCCCGACAGGTTGATATCGGCGGCGGCATCGGCCTGGGAGCCGAACAGGTAGATGTCCCAGGCGAAGACGGTGGCGGCAACGCTATTACCAGCCTCGCGCCAGCGGATGATGTGGCCGTTGGGGTTGCCCTTGTTGATTTTGGTCGTGTTGTCGGGATTAGTGAGCGTATCTTCGTAGTAGCGCGGGTTGGCCGCGTCTGGCTTGAGCTGGCTGCCGGTGGGTGTGGCGCTGGTGGCGACACGGTTGCTGTTGTTGGTGAGGGTCATGTAGACCTCGCCATTGAGCGGGTTGACCGCGCCCCATTCCGGGCGGTCCATCTTGGTTGCGCCAAGGACGTCGGCTGCGAGGCGGCAGTGTGTCACCACGTCGGCCTGATCGGCGAAAGCGTAGGTAGCGTTACTGCTGTTCAGGCCGTTCTTGCCGAAAGTCAGCTCCAGCCACTGGCCCGATCCGTCGGCGTTGAACTTGGCGACGTAGAGCATGCCCTCGTCCAGATACTTGGCGCCAGCGGCCAGGCCGCCGTTGACGTCCTTGGGGTCCCACAGCGCCTTGGAGACGAATTTGTAGATATATTCGTTGCGCGCATCGTCGCCGGAGTACATCACGATGGGCTGGCCGGCTACGGCCGGCGCCGGCCAAGCGCCTTCGTGGTTGAAGCGGCCGAGTGCCGAGCGTTTGACCGGCGTGGAGTCGGGGGCAAACGGGTCGATCTCGACCACCCAGCCGAAGGTGTTGATGGTGTTGCGGTAGTCGTCCATGGCTGTTACGCCGGTGACCGAAGACGTCCAGCGGGCGAACAGGTCATCACTGCCGGCGCTTTCCCAGACGTAAGGCGACGTGCGTTTCTGAGGCAGACCGTAGCGTTTGAGTGCGACGACTTCCTTGGGCGTACGCTTGGCATCGTCACCGTCGGCACGGCTGATCACATTGAGATAGTTCTCTTCGCAGGTGAGGTAGGTGCCCCACGGCGTATAGCCGTTGGCGCAGTTGTTGTTGGTGCCACGGGTTTTGGTGCCGTCGGGCGAGAACTTGGTCTGTACCAGCGCATTGCCCTTGACCGGGCCGCCGAACGCCATTTCGGTGGCCGAGGTGATGCGGCGGTTGAAGCGCGAACCGCGCACCATGGCCATCTCGTTGCCGCTGGTGCCACGTTTGACCTCGCAGATGCTGACGCCGTGGGCGTAGATTTCCTTCTCCACTTCAGAGGCGACGCGGACGGTGCCGGCGGTTTTGCCATTAGGATGCAGTACGAAGGGTTGAACCACGTACTCGTGGTTGACGGCGAGCAGGCCGCGGTCCGAGCGTTCGGCCTGAAACTTGCCGTCGTCGGAGAGACCAAAATAGTACATGCCGTCGTGACCGTCGCCGATCCGGCGGTTGTAGGAATCGGCGCCTTCGCTGCCGTCGCCTTTCCAGTCCGGATCGCCGAAGTGTAGCGGATCACCCAGTGCGTGCAGGATGGATACGCGGTAGCCTTCGGGCACGGTGACCAGGTCAAGCTTGTTCTTGGCTACAGGTTTGAAGCCCAGTGCCAGCGGTGTGCTGCCGCCTCCGACAGTCCCTCCTATCCCTCCTGTCCCCCCTCCTGTACCGCTACCACTGCTTTCACCGCCGCTACCTCCGCCAAGACAGGCACTCAGGCCGACGGTGCCGAACATCATCGCCGTGGTAGCACCCACGCCACCCATCAGGGTCTGGCGGCGGCTCAGGCGCACGGCGAGAACGTCGTCTATGTGTGTATTGGGCGAGTGGTTGACGATTTCGTTGTCGTCGTAGGCAGAAAGCGGGGTATCGTCGGATTTCAGGTAGCTGCTCATCAGGTGCTCCATTATTGGTTGGGTCAGGCGTTCGCATTTTTATGTTCATGTGTTTAAGTCGCGTGAAGGATTTGTGAAATTTGAATATTTGCAAGCGCAGATGGCCTGTTGGCCGCCGGGCTTCGTGTTTCTTGCCCAAGGCGCCAAGGCGATGCATGGAAATTTAGCGGCGGGAAAGGCATATCCCTTTGTGTGATTTTCGTTGCTGCCAAAGTAATGGCAAGGCTTGGTCTTGCTAGTAGTCTGCTGGAATATGTCTATTATCTAATATGAATTAGTTTTTTATTGGTTTAAGTATTAATGCATGTGTCACGCATTGGTGGTAGCCTGCCGCGCTGTGACTGTCGCTAGTCTGTCGTGCGATGCCAAGCCGCTATAGGTGCGCAGCTTGTGCCGGTGGTGTGAATTGTCTAATCTTGTTATTTATTTGCTATGAATAGAGCCTGATGCGTGCGCGTAAAATCTGGCGTTTAGGCGATCTTTCCCGCACCTTGGTGCGGGTGCCGCGTCTGCTGCCTTATCTTGCCCTTGTTCTGGCCTTGTTCTGGTTGGGGACGGTGCTGTCTGTCTGGTTGGCGCCGGCATCGCAGCAGGTGCGTGCCTTATCTTTGCCCGAGCCGACGGCGGACGCCGGGCGGGTGGCCGCTTTGCATTGGTTTGGCGAGATGGTCAGCCCCGAACTGGCCGCCGCAAAAGGTGCTGCGCCGCTGACGCTGGTCGGGGTGTATGCGTCGGGTAATGCGCATACCGATTTTGCGCTGGTGGGCGAGGGCGACAAGGTGTCGCCGTTGCGTGTCGGCCAGCAAGCCGGTGGCTGGACCTTGCTGGAAGTTTTGCCAAGCGCCATCCGCATTGGCCAAAACGGCAGCGAGCGTCTTGTCGAACTGGCCCGCCCGACGGCCGCTGCCGATGCGCTAACGACGGCGCCTGCCCCAATTCCGCCGCCGGCTAGCCCCGATTTTTCTGCTCCTGCGCCCTTGCCTGATGCGACGGCTGCGGGGGTGAGCAGTATGCCCGTTGTGCCGGAGGCGGTGCCGGGCGAGGCCGAGCCGGGTGCTCCGTCTGGCCGCCGCCGTGCTGCTTTAATCGACGCCAACCCCAACTAGAGTTTTCCCATGCGACTTGCCCGTTTTGCCGCCATTGTGGCGTTGGCTTTTCATTGTTCGGCTCAGGCCGCGCCGTCCGATCCGGTCATGCTCAATTTTGTCGGTGCCGAGATCCCGGTGGTGGTGCAGGCCATAGGCGAGATCACCGGCAAGACTTTTGTGCTTGATCCTCGGGTCAAGGGCACGATCAATATCGTGTCGGCCAAGCCGGTGCCACGCGAGCTGTCCTATCAGATTTTGTTGTCCAGCTTGCGCATGCAGGGCTTCGCTGCGGTAGAAGGGGCGGGCGGGGTGGTGAAGATTGTGCCCGAGGCCGATGCCAAGCTGCATGCACGCAGCGGCAGTCCGCGCCGCACCGATGTGGACAGGCTGATCACCAAGGTGTTTGTGCTGAAGAACGCCAACGTCAATCAGCTGGTGCCGGTGCTGCGCCCGATTATTTCCCCCAACAATACCGTCACGGCCATGCCGCAAAGCAATGCGGTGGTGGTGACCGATTACGCCGACAATATCCGCCGCATCGAGTCGATTATCGAGTCGGTGGAAAGTGCTGCTTCGGGCGATGTGGCGGTGTTGCCGGTGGCGTTCGGTTCGGCCATCGAGCTGTCCGGCATGTTGCAAAAGCTGTTGCAGGCGCAGGGTGAGGGGGCCGGCAAGGTGACACTGATTCCGGATGCGCGCGCCAATGTGATTATGGTGCGCGCCGATACGCCCGGTGCCATGGGTAAAGTCAAGAGCCTGCTTAAGTTGCTGGATAAGCCGTCGCAAGCCGGCGGCAATGTACGCGTGGTCTATCTGAAAAATGCCGAAGCGGTGCAGGTGGCCAAGGTGCTGCGTACCTTGCTGACCGGCGAGGGGGGGGGGCTGTCGGCGGGCAGCTCGGGCGGTGCCAATACGCCAGGCGCGCTGTCGGGCAGTAGCAACGGCAATAGCAGCTATGCAGCGTCCGGTTCTGCTGCGCCATCCTCTGCTTCTGGTGCACGCAGCACGGTGCAGGACGATACTGTGTCCGGCACCGGTGCCATGGTGCAAGCTGATCCGGCCAATAATGCACTGATCCTGAATGTGCCGGATACCATGTACCAGAATCTGCGCGGCGTGATCGATCTGCTGGACAAGCGTCGGGCGCAGGTCTTTGTCGAGGCGCTGATTGTCGAGGTGGCGGCCGACCGCACGCTGGAAGTGGGGGTGCAGTGGCAGGCAGCAGGCAAGAACGGTTTTGTCGGCACCAACTTCCCCGGTTCCGGTACCAGTATTCTCGGCACGTCGCTGTCGCCTTCGCTGGATGCTGCGACCAAGGATAGCGTGCTGGGCAAGCTGGCCGCTTCGAGTGGTTTGAATATCGGCCTGATAGATGGCACGGTGAATATTCCGGGTATTGGCGAAATCCTTAACCTGGGGGTGCTGGCGCGCGCGCTGGAAACCCAGGCCAAGGGCAATGTGCTGTCTACGCCCAACCTGATGACCATGGATAACGAAGAAGCCAAGATCGTGATCGGCCAGAACGTACCATTCCTGACCGGGCAATACTCCAGCACCGGCGCCAGCAACGGTGCGGCCAACCCGTTCCAGACTTTCGAGCGCAAGGATGTGGGGTTGACGCTGAAGCTCACGCCGCAGGTGTCCGAAGGCGGCATGGTACGCATGAAGATCTATCAGGAAGCGTCATCGATAGATCCCAACTCGGTGACCAGCACCTCGGGCCTGATTACCAACACCCGTTCGATCGAGACTATGGTGTCGGTGCAGGACGGCAATATCATCGCACTGGGCGGGCTGATCCAGGAAACGGTGTCCGACGGCAATAACCAGGTGCCGCTATTGGGCGACATTCCGTTTATCGGCAATTTGTTCAAGTACAAGACCCAGAGCCGCAAGAAGAGCAATCTGATGGTGTTCCTCAAGCCGACCATTATCCGTGACGATGCGCGCGCGCGCGCGGTGGCGGGTGACCGTTACGATTTCCTGCAGGTGGAGAGCCGCAAGACGGCAACGCAAAAACTGTCGCTGGATCCGCAAACCGCCTTGCAGGCGGTGCCATCTAATAGCCTGAAGTCAGAGCTGGATAATTGGGTCGAGCAGCAACAAGCGCCAGCGGTCAAACCATGAACGTGGTCGCCGACAAGCCGCTGCTGCCCTATGCCTTTGCCCGCGCCAACGGCGTGCTGCTGATTGAAGGGGAGAGCGGACGGCACCTGCTGCTGGCACCCGAGGCGAGGGATGCGGCCTGGGCCGAGGTATTGCGCCAGTATGGCGAAGTCGATGCGCTGGAAACGCTGGCACGCGCCGAATTCGACCGGCTTCTGGCCGCGCTGTATGCCGATGGGCGCAGCGTGGATGCGGTAGATGACATCGGCCAGGATATCGATTTGTCGCAGATGATAGATTCGCTGCCGGCAGTGGAAGACCTGCTGGAGGCGGAGGACGATGCGCCGATTATCCGCATGATTAATGCGCTCTTGACTCAGGCCTTGCGCGAGCAGGCGTCGGACATCCACATCGAAGCATTCGAAGAGCGCTCGCTGGTGCGTTTTCGCATGGATGGCCGCTTGCGCGATGTGGCCAGCCCGCATCGTGCGCTGCATGCAGCGCTGGTGTCGCGCATCAAGATCATGGCGCAGATGGATATCGCCGAAAAACGCATTCCGCAGGATGGCCGTATCTCCTTGCGCCTGGCCGGGCGGCCGGTAGATGTGCGGGTGTCGACCCTGCCCACCAGTTACGGCGAGCGTGTGGTAATGCGTTTGCTGGACAAGGATGCGACCCGCCTCGATCTGGAAACCCTGGGCATGGCGCCGGATACGTTGGCGGAAGTGGACCGGCTGATTCGCCAGCCGCACGGCATCGTGCTGGTGACGGGCCCCACCGGCTCGGGCAAGACCACCACCTTGTATGCGGCGCTCTCAAGACTGGATGCGCGCCATAGCAATATCATGACTGTGGAAGACCCGGTCGAGTACCAGCTGGATGGTGTCGGCCAGACCCAGGTCAACCCCAAGATAGATATGAGCTTTGCCAAGGCGCTGCGCGCCATTTTGCGCCAGGACCCGGACGTGGTGATGATAGGCGAGATCCGAGATCTGGAAACGGCGCAGATCGCAGTGCAGGCCTCATTGACCGGGCATCTGGTGCTGGCCACCCTGCACACCAACGATGCCGCCAGTGCGGTCACGCGTCTGGTGGACATGGGCACCGAGCCGTTTTTGCTGGCCTCGTCGCTGTTGGGGGTGATGGCGCAGCGTCTGGTGCGCCGCCTGTGTCCGGCGTGCAAGGCGGTGCATGCCTTGCCGCTGGAGGGCGAGACGGACGTGGTGCATTATCGCCCGGTCGGTTGCCCGGCCTGTGCGATGAGCGGTTATCGCGGGCGTCTGGGGATTTACGAATTGCTGACGGTAGACGAGCAGTTGCAGCGCATGGTGCATCAGGGCGCTTCCGAGCAGGATATCCGCGAGCATGCCTTGCAGGCTGGCATGCGCTCCTTGCGCGAGGATGGCATGCGCTGGGTGCGCGCCGGCGAAACCGCGCTGGAAGAAGTCGTGCGCATTACCAAAAATGGCTAGGGCTTAGACAATGGCAGCATTTCGCTATCTGGCCTTGTCGGATAAGGGCGGCGAAGAAAAGGGCGTGATCGAGGCCGAGTCGGCGCGTTCGGCGCGTGTTCTCTTGCGCGAACGCGGGCTGACCCTGTTGCAGATCGAAGCCGAGAGCGGCAAGCCGGGGACGGTACACAAGCGCCTGCCCAATGCCGAACTTGCACTGTTTACCCAGCAGCTCTCAACCTTGCTGATGGCCGGGCTACCGCTGGAAAAGGCGCTGATGGCGGCGGCCGAGCAAAGCGAACACGCCCGCACCCGTGCCGTGGTCTCGGCTTTGCGCGGCGATATCATGGAGGGCCAGAGCCTGGGGCAGGCACTTGCGCGTTTGCCGGCGGTGTTCGGCCCGCTCTATATCAGCCTGGTCAAGGCTGGCGAGCAAAGCGGCCATCTGGACACGGTGATGGCGCGTCTGGCCGACTATCTGGTCAAGCGCCAGGCCTTGCAGCAAAAAGTCACGCTGGCGCTGGCTTACCCGGCCGTGGTCACCGTGGTGGCGATACTGGTGGTGGCCGGGCTGATGACTTATGTGGTGCCGCAGGTGGTGACGGTTTTTATTCAGACCAAACAGACTCTGCCTTTGCTCACCCGCATGCTGGTGGCCAGTAGCGATTTTTTGCGTAGCTGGGGCTGGGCGCTGTTGCTGGGTGTGGCGCTGGCTGGCTATGGCTGGTGGCGGGCACTCAGGCAGGATGCGTTCCGGCGCATGGTGCATCAGCGTCTGCTGACGCTGCCATTGGTCGGACGCATGTTGCGCGCCATTAATACGGCGCGTATGGCCAGTACGCTGGCGATTCTGGCCGGCAGCGGCGTGCCCTTACTGACCGCGCTGGAAACCGCGCGCGGCCTGGTCGGGCTGATGCCGATGCAGGAAGCCTTAAGCGAGGCGACGGCGCGGGTGCGCGAGGGTGTGCCCTTGTCGCGGGCGCTGGCGGCCAGCCGCCAGTTTCCGCCGGTGCTGATCCATCTGATCGCCAGCGGCGAAGCCAGCGGTACACTGGCCGCCATGCTGGAGCGTGCGGCCGAGCAGCAGCAGCAAGAAGTCGAGCGCCGCGTGGCGACCTTCACCACGCTGATGGAACCGTTGCTGATTCTGCTGATGGGGGGCATGGTGCTGATTATCGTGCTGGCCATCATGCTGCCGATTATCGACATGAACCAGATGGTGCGCTGAGGGGCGCCATGGTGCCGACGAATTCAAGACCTAAGGAAACATGATGCAAAGACGTAAACAAGGCGGTTTCACCCTGATTGAAATCATGGTGGTAATCGTGATTCTCGGCATTTTGGCCGCATTGGTCGTGCCCAAGGTGATGAGCCGGCCGGACGAAGCGCGTGCGGTGGCTGCCAGGCAGGATATCAATGCCATGAGCCAGGCGCTCAAGCTGTACCGGCTGGATAACACCCGCTATCCGAGTAGCGAGCAGGGCCTCAAGGCATTAAGCGAAAAGCCGACCGTCGCGCCTTTGCCGAAAAACTGGAAGCCCGGCGGCTATCTGGAACGCCTGCCTATGGATCCGTGGGGCAACCCTTACCAGTACGCCAGCCCCGGTACGCATGGCGAGGTCGACATCTGGAGTCTGGGCGCCGATGGCGAGCCCGGCGGTGAGGGTGTGGACGGCGATATCGGCAACTGGCAGCAGTAAACCTTGGGCATGCGGCGTGTGCGCGGCTTCACCCTGATCGAAGTAATGGTGGTGCTGGTCATCGTCGGCATACTGGCGACCATGGTGACCTTGTCGCTGACGCCGGATACGCACCGGGTGATGGGGGATGAGGCGTTGCGGCTGTCGCGGGTGATTGAGCAGGCGGCGGATGCGGCCGAAATGGGGGATCCGCTGGTGCTGGTGTGGTCGCGCGAGGGCTACGGCTTTCGCCGTCAGGCCAGCGACGGGCGTTTTGTTGACACCGGAGAGGATTTCTTTGCCGAGCGGCGCTGGCCGCAGGGCATAGGCTCGGGTCGGGCGCGTATCGAGGGGCAGGATGCCAGACCCGGCGAGGTGCTGCCCCTGTGGCAGGACGGGCGCGCCAGTGAACTGGTGCTGCCGCTGCTCTCGGACGGCCAGCGTCTGGAAGTGTGGTTGTCGCCACTGGGCTTTGCCCGGGTGGAAGACGCCCGTGCCGGGGGGCAGCCATGAAGCCGGTGCGCGGCTTTACCCTGTTTGAAGTGCTGGTGGCGCTGGCGATACTGGCTATTGCGCTGACTGCCTTGCTGCGCTCGGCGGGCTTGGCCGCCGACAATAGCGAGGCGTTACGCGCGCGCATGCTGGCTACCTGGGAAGCGCAAAACCGGCTGGAAACCATCAAGGCCTTGCGCGAATGGCCGGAGGTGGGCGGTAGTTCCGGTGAGATCAAGCCGGATGGCGGGCAAGCGGCACTGCGCTGGCAGCGCGATGTCAGCGGCACCCCCAACCCCAACTTCCGTCGCGTCGTGATCCGCATTCTGCCGTCTGATGGGGCGAACTATACCCTGGCCGAGCTGACCGGCTTTGTACAATGGCCGCGCTGATGGCGATACGCGAGCGCGGCATGACCCTGATCGAGATTCTGGTGGCGATGAGCCTGATGGCCATTTTGTCGGTGCTGGGTTACAAGGCCTTCTCATCACTGCTGATCGCGCGCGAGCGTCTGGTCAGCCTGTCGGATGAATGGGTCGGACTTGCGCGGGTGATGCGCAGGGTAGAGTCCGATGTCGGTCGCCTGACGCGTGAAAATACGGGCAAGGATTCGGCGGGCCCTGCCTTGCAACTGCAGAGCGAAAACGGCAAGCAGCATTTGCAACTGGCGGGCTATAGCAGCAAAAGTCCGGAGGGGCGCGAGCTGCGCCATTATCTGGCCGATGATAGCGGCTTGCAGTGGAGCGCCGCTCTTGCCGGGCTGGATAGGGAAATCCTGCCGCAGCGCCTGCTGGATGCGACCAGCCGCACCCGCTTTAGCGTGATGCTGGCGGACGGGAACGAGAGCGAAAGCTGGCCGCTGGCGGATGGTGGCGGCTTGGATGCGCGGGCGCTGGTGATGACGGTGACACTGGCTGGCGGCCAGCGCGTGCGCCGCGTCTGGAGTTTGCCATGAGGCCGCGCGAGGGTGGTATGGCGGTGGTGATGGCGTTATTGATTGTGGCGCTGGCAACCACCGTTTCGGCACTGGTGTTGTGGCAGCAGGGCTTGTGGCTGCGCCAGGTCGATAATGACCGCGCGCGCGCGCAAACCCGGCTGGTGGCCGATGGCGGCCTGGGCTGGGCGATGGAAATCCTGCGTTACGACGGGGAAACCTCGTCGGTGGATAGTTTGTCCGAACTATGGGCCCAGCCTCTGCCCAAGACCGATGCGCAAGGGGTCGATGTACGCGGCACACTGGCCGATGCACAGGGGCGCTTCAATCTGAATAATCTGGTGCAGGGCGGCGTGGTTTCAGCGCCGCAGCTGGCGTTATACCGGCGCCTGCTCGCCGAACTCAGGCTACCTCCCGAGCTTGCCGACAGTCTGGCCGATTATCTGGATGCGGACGACGACAAGCGCGCGGGTGGCGCCGAGTCGGGTGACTATCTGGCGCTGCGCCCGCCTTATCGCGCGCTGAATGCGCCGCTTGCACGTGCGGGGCAGCTGGCCTGGGTGCAAGGCTATCGCCCCGAGGTGCTGGCACGCTTGAGCCCGCATGTGGTGGCACTGCCGGAAACCATGGCGACGGCCATCAATGTCAACACCGCCAGCCCCGAGCTGATGCGTGCGCTGGTACAGGGTGTGAACGCCGGCGAGCTGCAGGGCCTGATCAATCAGCGCATAGACAACCATTTTATCGACGAGGCGGATTTTCGTGCCCGCCTGCCGGCGCGGGCCCAGTTGCCGGAAGGTATTGCACTGGCGACGCGCAGTCGTTATTTCCTGCTGCAAAGCGAGGTGCGTCAGGCTGCCGTGCGTTTGAGCGTGGCTGCGCTGATTTTGCGTGACGAATTTACCACCCGGCTGGTGTGGCGCGAGGATGGACGGCTGCTTGCCGGCTCGCGCGCTCTGGACGGTAAACCCCCTTCACCGACAGAAACCCGATGACTGTTCTTAGACTGATGTTGCGCCCGAGCTGGCCGGATAGCGAGCCCGGCCTTGCCTGGGCGCTGATTGCCGCCAGTGGAGAATGCCTTGGTACGGGGGATGACTCGCCCGCGCACTGGCCTGCAAGCAATAGTACCGAATTGATCCTGCCGGCCGGCCTGACCCTGTTTACCCGGGTCAAGCTGCCGCAGGCGAGCCGCGAGCGCCAGCTTGCCGCCGCAGGTTTTGCGCTGGAAGAGCAGCTAGCCAGCGATCCGGCAGCCAATCTCTATGCCATAGGCGGCATGGAAGAAGGGCTGAGTGCGGTGGCGGTGGTCGAGGCATTTTCCCTGCGCCGGGCGGTCGCCATGCTCAAGCAGCTGGGGCGTGCGCCTGACCGTATCATTCCCGAGGAAATGTGTCTGCCCGAGCCCTTGCCGGGGCAGTGGCTGCTGGCGAACTGTGCCAGCGGGCGTATCGTGCGCCGCTCGCATACCCAGGCTTGCGTATTGCCGCAGGGCATCGTGGGTGATGCTCTGGCGGCACGTCTGCTGGGCGAGGGCGCACCCGAAGTGCAGTGCCTGTGCGGTGATGTGGAAGCCTTGCCCGGTGTGGCGTTAGTGCGCGAAGCGGCTGCCGGCTGGAAGCAGGGGCGTATGGCTTCGCCCTATGATTTTGCTATGGGAGAGCTGGCCTCCAGTCGCCTGTGGCGGGCGTGGGCGCCGGCATTGAAAACAAGCGGCATCATTCTGGCTGTGCTGTTTGCCGGTCAGCTGGCCCTGCTCCTGGGGGAGGCTGGCTGGCTGGCCTGGCGCAAGCACAGCCTGACAAGCGAGATTCGCAGCCTGACCCAGCCTTTGCTTGGGGCGCAGGCTTTACCCGGTGCGACGGCTTTGCCGCTGACGCGCGTCGTGGATAATCTGCGCGCCGAGCGCGGTCAGGCGGTGCGCGATGATGCGCTTTATCTGATGGCCAGGCTGGGTGAAGTCGCAGGCAATACGCTCAGTCTGAGTGCGCTGGAAACGGAGGGCGGGCGTGTACAGCTACGTGCACCGGCCTTGCCGGACGAGGCGTTCGAGCGCTATCGCCAGCAGTTAGCCGGCAGCGGCGTGCTGTTGAATGCCCGACGCAGCGAAGGTGGCGTGCGCGAGTGGATTTTGACGAGGGAGCCATAAAATGAGCGGGTGGAAAAAAACGCTGCTTGCCCGTTGGCGCCAGCTGACATTGCGCGAGCAGCGCATGCTGGGCGTGATGAGTGCAGTGGTGCTGCTGGCCATGGCTTATCTGCTGTTATGGGAGCCGGCCAGCCGTTATGTCGCGAAAACCCGTACCCAGGTCGCGCGTCTGGAGGCCGAACTGGTATTTGACCGCAAGCTGACTGCCGAAGCCAATGCGTTAAAACGCCAGCCTCAGGTTGCCACGCTGAATGCGGCCGATTTGCAGACGCTGATCGAGCGCAGTGCCAAAGCGCAGTCTTTGCCCGGTACCTGGGCGCTGGCGGCCGAGGGTGATCAGGGCGTGCGCATTAGCGGGGAGTTGCCCTTTGATGCCTGGCTGGGTTTTGCCGGGCAACTGGCTTTGCAACAGGTGCGTGTGCTGCGTATGAAAACGGCGGCATCGACGGCGCCCGGCATGGTCAAGCTGGATGCGGTGCTGGTACATGGCGGTGGACGCGCATGAAGCGGCGCTGGTTGTGGCTGCTGGCGGTGCCGGTCTTGCTGTTTGGCACGCTTGCTGCACTGCCGGCTACCTGGCTGTCCGTGCCGTTAAGCGATCTTACCCAGTCGCGCTGGCAACTGAGCGAGGTGCAAGGCACGCTATGGTCGGGGCAGGGGCGGCCGGTATTTATCGCCGAGGATGGCTCTGTGCTGGCGATGAGCCGGCTTGTCTGGCAGCTCGAACCGGGCGCTTTATTCAAAGGGGCATTGGGCTGGCGCTTGCAAACGGATGCCGGCACGGGGGCGCTACGCCTGACGCCAAACAGCTGGCAGCTGGACAATATCAGCCTCTCGCTACCGGTGGCCGCTGTTGCCGGTTTGTCGGACACTTGGCGCGCCGCACGTCTGGGAGGCTTGCTCAAGCTGGAGTTGCAGAGTCTGAGCCATGGTCGCGATGGTTTTAGCGGCGGTGCGCGCATCAGCTGGTTGGGCGCGGCATCGCCTTTGACGCGTATTCGTCCCTTTGGTAGTTACCAGTTGCAGGTGAGCGGGCAAGGACCGGCCTTGGGGCTGGCGTTGCAGACTTTATCCGGCCCCTTGCAGATCGAGGGGCAGGGGCAATGGCAGCCGGGTAAACTGCCTGATTTTGGCGGGTCGGCCAGTAGCAGCCCCGACGCCTACCTGGCTTTGCGCCCGCTGATGCTGATGCTGGGCCAGCCTTCCGGGCCGAATCGCGTCAGCTGGAAAGTTCAAACAGGCGTTTGATGCTTGCATATTGCAATGCAATATAGGTATGATAGGCAGGTTTAACCAAACGGGACAAGCTGAAGGCTGCGTCCCGTTCACTACATAAAAACGATAAAGAATCTGCAACAATCATTCAGGAGCTAGCCTGTGTCTACCGTACCCGCCATTCTTGCCCTCGCTGACGGCACCGTCTTCAAGGGTACAGCTATCGGTGCTGTCGGTCATACCGTCGGCGAAGTGGTATTCAATACCGCCATGACCGGTTATCAGGAAATTCTGACCGACCCGTCCTACACCAAACAAATCGTCACCCTGACTTACCCGCATATCGGCAATGTCGGCGCCAATTCGGAAGATACCGAATCCGGCGCCGTTTTTGCATCCGGCCTGATCATTCGCGATCTGCCCTTGCTGCACAGCAATTTCCGCGCCGAAGCCTCGCTGTCGGATTACCTCAAGGCCAATCATACGGTGGCCATCGCCGACATCGATACCCGTCGTCTGACCCGTATCCTGCGTGAAGGCGGAGCACAGGCCGGTTGCATCATGGCCGGTGAAATCGATGAAGCACGCGCCATTGAACTGGCACGCGGTTTTGGCTCCATGGCTGGGCAGGATCTGGCGCAAGTGGTCAGCTGTGATGCGCCTTATAAATGGACGACGCGTGAGTGGCGCCTGGGCGAGGGCTATACCGAGCAGGGCGAAGCGCGCTATCACGTGGTGGCTTACGATTTCGGCGTCAAGCACAACATCCTGAGGATGCTGGCCGAGCGCGGCTGCCGCCTGACCGTGGTGCCGGCCAAAACCCCGGCTGCCGAAGTGCTGGCACTGAACCCGCATGGCGTGTTCCTCTCGAATGGTCCGGGCGATCCGGAGCCTTGTGATTACGCGATTACTGCCATCCGCGACATTCTGGCTACGCGCACCCCGGTGTTCGGCATTTGCCTGGGTCATCAGTTGCTGGGCCTGGCTGCCGGCGGCAAGACCAGCAAGATGAAGTTCGGTCACCATGGTGCCAACCATCCGGTACAGGATCTCGACTCCGGCCGCGTCATGATTACCAGTCAGAACCACGGCTTCCAGGTGGATGAAACCAGCTTGCCGGCCAATGTGCGCGTGACCCACCGTTCGCTGTTCGATGGCACGGTGCAGGGCATTGCCTTGACCGACCGTCCGGCCTTCTCGTTCCAGGGGCACCCGGAAGCGAGCCCGGGGCCGAACGACGTGGCCTATCTGTTCGACCGCTTTACTGCGGCGATGGACGCACAAGACTAAGCGACAGAGACAGGAGGCCGAGATGCTGGGCATTACCGATCCGCTGACCTACCTTATCGGGACGATTTTCATCATCCTGTTGCCGGGGCCCAACTCGCTGTATGTGTTGTCGGTGGCCGGTCAGCGCGGGGTGCGTGCCGGCTTTCAGGGCGCATTGGGGGTCTTTGTCGGTGATGCGATCCTGATGCTGGCGGCAGCGACCGGGGCTGCCAGCTTGCTTAAGGCCAACCCCATGCTGTTTGTGCTGCTCAAGTATAGCGGCGGCGCCTATTTGGCGTGGATCGGGCTCAATATGCTCAAGGGGGCGTGGCAAGGCTGGCGCAAACCCGCGCTTGCGCCTGAGGCTGCGCCGGTCGTGGTGCTGGCGGACGCGAAAAATCCGTTCAAGCGCGCACTGAGCATCAGCCTGATGAACCCCAAGGCCATCCTGTTTTTCCTGTCGTTTTTCGTGCAGTTCGTCGACCCGGGCTATGCCTATCCGGTGCTGACCTTTGCCGCACTGGGCGCGATCCTGCAAGTGTGCAGCATGAGCTATCTGGCCGTACTGATTATGGCCGGCAACCATCTGGCGGCGGCATTTCGAGCCCGGCGCCGGCTGGCCAGTGCCGCCAGTGGCGGCGTAGGGCTCATGTTTCTGGGTTTTGGCGCCAAGCTGGCGAGCGCGGGACTCAACTGAATACCTGAAAATTAGAGAACATCATGCCCAAGCGTAACGACATTAAAAGCATTCTTATCATAGGCGCCGGCCCCATCGTCATCGGGCAGGCGTGCGAATTCGATTATTCCGGCGCACAGGCCTGCAAGGCGCTGCGCGAAGAAGGCTACAAAGTCATTCTGGTCAACTCCAACCCGGCCACCATCATGACCGATCCGGAGATGACCGACGTCACCTATATCGAGCCGATCTCGTGGCAAGTGGTGGAAAAGATTATTGCGCGCGAGCGCCCCGATGCCATTTTGCCGACCATGGGCGGGCAGACAGCGCTTAATTGCGCACTGGATCTGTCGCGTCACGGCGTGCTGGAGAAATACCAGGTCGAGCTGATCGGCGCATCGGAAGATGCGATCGACAAGGCCGAAGACCGCGGCCGCTTTAAAGAAGCCATGGCCAAGATTGGCCTGTCCTGCCCGCTGTCCTTTATCTGCCACACGCTGGAAGAGTCGCTGGAGGCGCAAGTCAAGGTTGGCTATCCGACCCTGATCCGCCCTTCGTTTACCATGGGCGGTTCGGGCGGCGGCATTGCCTATAATCGCGAAGAATTCCTCGCCATCTGCGAGCGCGGTTTCGAGGCCTCTCCGACCAATGAATTGCTGATCGAACAATCGGTGCTGGGCTGGAAAGAGTACGAGATGGAGGTGGTGCGCGACCGTGCCGACAACTGCATCATTATCTGCTCGATCGAGAACTTCGACCCGATGGGCGTGCATACCGGCGACTCCATCACCGTCGCGCCGGCGCAGACGCTGACCGACAAGGAATATCAGATCATGCGTAACGCTTCGATCGCAGTATTGCGCGAGATCGGGGTGGATACCGGCGGCTCCAATGTGCAGTTCGCGATCAATCCGGACAACGGCGAAATGATCGTGATCGAGATGAACCCACGTGTGTCGCGTTCGTCGGCGCTGGCGTCCAAGGCGACCGGCTTCCCGATCGCCAAGATCGCCGCCAAGCTGGCGGTCGGCTACACGCTGGACGAGCTGAAAAACGACATTACCGGCGGAGCGACCCCGGCATCGTTCGAGCCGTCTATCGATTACGTCGTGACCAAGATCCCGCGCTTTACCTTCGAGAAGTTTCCGCTGGCCGACGACAGGCTGACGACGCAGATGAAGTCGGTGGGCGAGGTGATGGCAATGGGCCGCTCCTTGCAGGAGTCGCTGCAAAAGGCGCTGCGCGGCCTGGAGACCGGTCTGTCCGGTTTTGACGAACAAACGACCAGCGAAGAAACCATACGTCACGAGCTGGGTACGCCAGGCCCGGACCGCATCCTCTATGTGGCCGATGCCTTCCGTATCGGCCTGAGCCGCGACGATGTGTTTGCCATCAGCAAGATCGATCCGTGGTTCCTGGCCCAGATCGAAGATCTGGTGGGCGAAGAGCAGGCACTGCGTGGCCGCCGTATCGAGGATCTGGCGCATGGCGAGATGTTCCGTCTCAAGCGCAAGGGTTTCTCCGACCGGCGTCTGGCGCTGCTGCTGGATACCGATCAGGCGGGGGTGCGCGCCAAGCGCTGGGCACTGGGCATCCGTCCGGTGTACAAGCGTGTGGATACCTGCGCGGCCGAGTTCGCGACCAATACCGCTTATATGTACTCGACCTATGAGGAAGAGTGCGAGTCGCGTCCGACCAATAATAAAAAGATTATGGTGCTGGGCGGCGGACCGAACCGCATCGGTCAGGGTATCGAGTTCGACTACTGCTGCGTTCATGCGGCGCTGGCTCTGCGCGAGTCCGGTTTCGAGACCATTATGGTCAACTGCAACCCGGAAACCGTGTCTACCGATTACGACACCTCGGATCGTCTGTATTTCGAGCCCTTGACGCTGGAAGACGTGCTGGAAGTCTGCCATGTTGAAAAGCCGTTCGGCGTGATTGTGCAATATGGCGGCCAGACGCCGCTGAAACTGGCGCGCGCGCTGGAAGCGGCCGGTGTGCCTATTATCGGCACCAGCCCTGACATGATTGATGCGGCCGAAGACCGCGAACGTTTCCAGAAGCTGTTGCAGGAGTTGGCTCTTAAGCAGCCGCCTAACCGCACGGCGCGTACGCCGGCCGATGCCATGCGTCTGGCTGAGGAGATTGGCTATCCGCTGGTGGTGCGCCCGTCTTATGTGCTGGGGGGGCGTGCGATGGAAATCGTGCACGAGCCGGCAGATCTCGAGCGTTATATGCGCGAGGCGGTCAAGGTTTCCAATGACAGCCCGGTCTTGCTCGACCGCTTCCTGAACGATGCCATCGAAGTCGATGTGGACTGTGTGTCCGATGGCGTGAATGTGGTCATCGGCGGCATCATGCAGCATATCGAGCAGGCGGGGGTTCACTCCGGCGACTCGGCGTGCTCCTTGCCGCCTTACAGCCTGTTCCCCGCGGTACAGGACGAGATCCGTCGCCAGACCATCGCCATGGCGCGTGCCTTGAATGTGGTCGGCCTGATGAATGTGCAGTTCGCCATTCAGGGCGATACCATTTATGTGCTGGAAGTGAACCCGCGCGCCAGCCGTACCGTGCCTTTCGTATCCAAAGTGACCAGCGCGCCGCTGGCCAAGATCGCCGCGCGCGCCATGGCCGGCATCTCGCTGGTGGAGCAGGGCTTTACCGCCGAGGTGATTCCGCCTTATTACGCAGTCAAAGAAGCGGTATTCCCATTCATCAAGTTCCCGGGCGTGGACACCATTCTCGGGCCGGAAATGAAGTCGACCGGCGAAGTGATGGGGGTGGGTAACAGCTTTGCCGAAGCCTTCGTCAAGAGCCAACTGGCGGCCGGTGACAAGCTGCCGCGTACCGGCAAGGTGTTTATGTCGGTGCGTGCCGGTGACAAGAACGGCTGTGTCGAGGTGGCACGCGAGCTGCAAAGACTGGGTTTTGGTGTTTGCGCCACACGCGGTACCGCCAAGGTATTGTCGGATGCCGGCCTGATCGTGCAGGTGGTGAACAAGGTGGCCGAAGGGCGCCCGCACGTCGTTGACTTGATCAAGAATGGTGAAATCGCACTGGTGATCAATACTGTGGACGAAAAGCGTCAGGCGATTCAGGATAGCCACTCCATCCGCCGTTCGGCCTTGCAGGCACGTATTCCGCAATCGACCACACTGGCCGGTGCCCAGGCCTTGTGTGTCGGCCTGCAGCTGGATGATTTCGGTATTTACAGCCTGCAGGAATTGCACGCCCGCATCAAACGCTGATTTTCCGCCGGCAAAACGCGTGCAATGCTTGGTTGTGTATGCGTTTTGCCGGTACAATCCGGGAAAATCTATCCGCAAAGCCGCCGTCCTCAGGACGGCGGCTTGTGTTTTTGTTGAGGGCGGCATGGCCGCCAGTGGAGAAAAGAATGATCAAAGTCCCGTTGACTGTGTACGGTGCGGAGCTGCTGAAAGAAGAGCTGCAGCGCCTGAAAAGCGTGGAGCGTCCGGATGTGATTGCGGCCATCGCCGAAGCACGTTCGCACGGTGACCTGTCGGAAAACGCCGAATACGATGCCGCCAAGGAGCGCCAGGCTTTTGTCGAAGGCCGTATCGCCGAGCTGGAGGGTAAACTCTCCAATGCCCAGATTATCAATCCGCAGGAACTGGATGCCGAGGGCCGTGTGGTGTTTGCCGCGACCGTCGAGCTGATGGATCTGGAGAGTGAAGACGAAGTGACCTACCAGATCGTGGGTGACGATGAAGCGGATATCAAGGTTGGCAAGGTTTCGGTCAATTCGCCTATCGCCCGCGCCCTGATCGGCAAGGAAGCCGGTGATGTAGCCGAGGTGATGGCGCCTGGCGGCATACGCGAGTACGAGATACTCGACGTCAAATATATCTAAAAAAACCGGCGCGCCCTTTGGGGCGCGTTTTGCTGTCGATTCTGGATAAAGGGGTGGGCATGGATGGCTTGCGCGCGGTAACAAAAACGTTCTGGGTCGGCGGGATATGGATACTGGGCCTGCTGGTCACGCCAGTGCTGTTTTCCGTGCTGGACAAGGTGACGGCCGGCATGGTGGCCGGCAAACTGTTTAGCCATCTCGCCTGGGTCGGCTTAGTGTGCGGCGTCTTCTTGCTGGCCGACTATGTGTGGCGTATCGGTGCGCGTGGCGTGAAAGCGGGCACGTTCTGGCTGCTGTTCGGCATGCTCTTGTGCACCGTGATCAACCATTTTGCTGTGTCGCCGATTATTGCCGACTTGAAACTTTCGGTGAATCAGGCCGCCGAAGGGTTGTTTGGTGGCGGTTTTGCTACTTGGCATGCCATTTCAAGCCTGATCTATCTGGTGCAAAGCCTGCTGGCACTGGTCTATGTGCTCAGGCGCGATAGCTAGGCCGATGTACCGGCCATAGAAAAAGCGGTGGCAAGTCACCGCTTTTTTCTTTAGCCTTGAGTCAAAGAAACAATCAAGGCATGGCCTTGAGTGCTTTTTTGCTCTTGGGCAAGACAATGCGCTCTTTATCCGACGGGCGCCACAGAACCAGCAATTTGCCGATATGTTGTACCGGCGCTGCATCCAGGTCATTGCAGATCTGCTCGTACAGTGCAACGCGCGCATTGCGGTCATCGCCCTGTACCCGGATCTTGATCAGTTCGTGGGCGTCCAGACTGATAGCGATTTCGCGCATGACCGACTCGGTCAGCCCGCTGTTGCCTATCATGACAACAGGAGAAATTTGGTGCGCCAGACCCTTAAGGTAGGTGCGCTCGAAGGTGGAAAGTTCGATTTTCATGGTAGTGCTTCCAAAGCAAAACGGGATTCTACTAAAAACTTCCACTTTTTGCCCGAACAATACGCTGAAAATGGCAGATAAACAGTCACTTGGCCGTTTCAGATCACTTTTTACTGTGACCGCCGCTTGTAATGACAGGTTTGAAAAATGAAGAGAAGTACGAGTAGTAACCAATGGCTGTCCGAACATGTCAATGATCACTGGGTACACCAGGCCAAGCAGGATGGCTATCGCGCCCGTGCCGCCTACAAGCTGATCGAGATAAACGACAAGGACAAACTGATCCGCCCCGGCACGGTACTGGCCGATCTGGGTTCGGCACCGGGCAGTTGGTCGCAGGTGGCCTCCCGTATCGTCGGCGACAAGGGCAAGGTGTTCGCGCTGGATATCCTGCCTATGGATGCCATTGCCGACGTATCATTCATTCAGGGTG
>NZ_RJTZ01000045.1:0-25027 GCF_024343515.1 Aquitalea sp. S1-19
ATAGGGCCCACGCTCCATCTCGGCTTCAACCTGCTGCGCCCAGCGGACTGCCTGATCCTTGCGGGGAAAGTGTTTGGAAATGTGGGGGTGGCCTTTGCGGCGGACACGAGCCTCCCAGCCTGCTCCGTGTTTGCGAATAGTTGCCATGTTCGACTCCATAATTGTGTTGGAGTCATGTGTAGGAACCGGTTTTATACCGCCTGCTCGGAAGGCCGTTTACCCACGCATTGGGGCAAAATTGGGGCAAAACGCAAAAAGGACCTAGCCAAAAATGGCTAGGTCCTTTTGAATACTGGCTCCCCGAGCAGGGCTCGAACCTGCGACCTGCGGATTAACAGTCCGTCGCTCTACCAACTGAGCTATCAGGGAATTGAGGAGAACAATTATAGCTATAAGCTTCGGCTGCGTCAAACTAAAAATGCAGAATAACGCAGCCGATACTTACTTTTAGTCGCGGGTTTCCACCTGCATCAACTGAACCGGCTCGCTGGAAACAACGGGCTGGCGGCTACGCAATACATCGCTACGACGCGGGCCTTGCGGTACGACAGGCTCCACAACCGGCTCAACAGCCAGCGCACGCGTTGCAACCATCACAAGCCCCCCCAGATCTGCAGGCGCTTCACGCACTACGGCGACAGGATCAAGCGCCTTGACCTCCTCCGCTGCGGCTTCTACCGCAGGCAAGTCTGCCTGCACGACCGGCATTGGTGCCAGCGCTGCAACCTCTACAGCCTCGACCACAACAGGCTGTTCGGGCTGTTCGGCAGCTTCAACGACCGGGGTCACGGCCACGGCAGTGACTTGTACGAATACCGGCTCGGCAACCACAGGCTCAGCTTCAGGCTTAACCGGCGATTCGACAACAGCCTCTTCGACCATGTCAGCGGCAGGCGCAGGCACTACAACTTCAGCCTTCACTTCTGGCTCATCTGGTTTGGCCACAACAAGCTCGACCACCGGCGCTACAGCACCAACTTGCACCATTTCGGCAACTGCAGTCACCCCCGCCTCGGCAGGCACTTCAACAGCCTGCGCATCCGCCTCGGCAACTACGGCTGCCGGAGCTTCATCACGACGGCGGTCACGACGACTGCGACGACGGCGACGCTCACTGCGCTCTACCGTGTCTGCTGCCTCACCCTCAACGGCGGGCATCTCGCTCACCGGCTGCGCGTCAATACTCTTGACCTCTTCACGCGGCGCAACAGGCGGACGATTTTCCACTACTGGCTTGGCAGTATCGGTTTGCGGTTTTTCACGACGACGCGGCTCTTGCTGCTGACGCGGCGATTCCTGGCGAGCAGCGACTTCGGCACCCGCCTCTTCCAAACGTGGCTCAGGCTGCCGATTTTGCTTCTGCTCACGATCAGCACGCGGTTCGCGTTCACGACGCTGACGCGGTTCGCGTGGCGGACGTGGCTCGCGCACTTCGCTACGCGCTTCATTTACTTCTGCCGGCGCACGGCGCTCGTCACCACTCTTACGACGCTCATCCTGCTGCGCATTGCGGTCACGACGCTGGCCATTGCCCTGACGACGCTCGTTCTGATTGCGTGGCTTGCGTGGCTCGCGCGCTGCGGGCTTGGCAGGCTCGACAGGAGCAGGTGCCGCTTGCGGTGCAGCCAGACCCTTGAACCAGCCAACCAGACGACCAAACAGACCCGGCTCGGCGACTGCCTCGGCAGGCTTGGCCTGTGCCGCAGCAGCGGGCGCATCCGCGACCGAAGGTGCCGGCTGTTGCGGCGTAATGCCTTTCACGGCCGCTTCCAGTCGCTCGACCTTGGGCTTTTTCTGGCCAAAGCTGGCTTCGGCTTCGTCTTCCGGCATTTCGACACGACGGTAGCTTGGTGCGTCGGATAGTTCGTTCAGGTCGTCGTGACGCAAACGGACGATCTTGTAATGCGGCGTTTCCAGATGCACGTTAGGAATCAACAGTACATTGACACCCAGGCGCTCTTCGGTCGAATAAAGCTCGGTACGCTTTTCATTCAGCAAGAAGGTGGCCACATCAACCGGCACTTGTGCATGTACCGCACCGGTGTTTTCCTTCATCGCCTCTTCCTGGATGATGCGCAGGATGTGCAAGGCCGAAGATTCGGTACCGCGGATAAAGCCGATGCCATGGCAGCGTGGGCATGGAATATGGCTGGACTCGCCCAGGCTTGGCTGCAGACGCTGGCGCGACAATTCGAGCAGACCAAAACGCGACAACTTGCCCATCTGTACGCGGGCACGGTCATGCTTGAGCACATCACGCAGTGTGTTCTCCACATCGCGCTGGCTCTTCGGGTTTTCCATATCGATAAAGTCGATAACCACCAGACCGCCCAGATCGCGCAGGCGCAACTGGCGGGCGATTTCTTCGGCCGCTTCCACGTTGGTACGCAGCGCGGTTTCTTCGATGTCGGCACCCTTGGTCGCACGCGCCGAGTTGACGTCAATCGACACCAGCGCTTCGGTATGGTCAATCACGATGGCGCCACCGGACGGCAACTGCACGCTGCGCGAATAGGCGGTTTCAATCTGGTGTTCGATCTGGTAACGGGAGAACAAAGGTACCGGGTCGGTATAGAGTTTGACACGGCCGACATTGTTCGGCATGACGTGACTCATGAACTGGCGTGCCTGCTCATACACAACTTCGGTATCGATCAGGATTTCGCCAATATCAGGCTGGTAGTAGTCGCGGATGGCGCGAATGACCAAGCTGCCTTCCTGCAGAATCAGGAAAGGCGCTTTCTGTGCACCGGCGGCAGCCTCGATGGCATTCCACAACTGGGTCAGGTAGTTCAGGTCCCACTGCAACTCTTCGAAATTGCGACCGATGCCGGCGGTGCGCGCAATCAGGCTCATGCCCTGCGTCACATTCAGCTTGGCCATCAACTCCTTGAGTTCCTGGCGCTCTTCACCCTCGATACGGCGCGATACACCGCCACCGCGCGGGTTGTTCGGCATCAAAACCAGATAACGGCCCGCCAGGCTGATATAGGTAGTCAGTGCTGCGCCCTTGTTGCCGCGCTCGTCCTTTTCAACCTGGACGGCGACTTCCATGCCCTCTTTCAGGACGTCCTGGATACGCGGACGGCCTCCGTCAAAGTTCTGGAAATAAGAACGGGCAACTTCCTTGAACGGCAAAAAGCCGTGGCGTTCGGTGCCGTAATCGACAAAGCATGCGTCCAGCGAAGGCTCAATACGGGTGATGATACCCTTATAGATATTCCCTTTGCGCTGTTCTTTGCCAACAGTCTCGATATCGAGGTCAACGAGCTTTTGCCCATCGACAATTGCAACGCGCAACTCTTCAGCTTGCGTTGCATTGAATAACATTCGTTTCATATAACATTCCTTGCGCAGCACTCACGCAAGGTCGCAGCAAGTATTTGACGGCCCAATGACTATTGATGGGCGCTTTCCGAAAGAAGTGTCTGACTAAAGAGCAAGGAATAACGATAGGCTAAGCCGACTTCTCGAATCAATTTCGCGCGATGCCCTTGCTGCCCGGGTACAGACAGCGTGTTGATTCATTGTCTGCCGACAAGTCTGTTATCGACAAAACAAGAAAGCGATGGGCATACGCGCCGGGTCAAACTTTACTGCATGACTCCCGGACTGGCTCGGCATCCGGAAATGGAATACTCGTGAGTGCGCTGTACGATCAAATGCATTACCATCGCTTCTTTTCGGTGAGCGAGACAACCTTGGCTGCGTCCGGTAGAACGGGCATCAGGTCAGGGCTGAACCCTGCCGGCTCGATCTTCAATCGCAGCAGCGTCGGCGACCTATCCTTGCGGCGGCGCACAACCTTTTATATTCACCGGAACTTGCCTTTACCGGACAGGCCTTGAATGACAAGCCTGCATGACCGGCAAAGCGCATCGAAGTATAAGCAATATGACAGATATACGCAAAGACTCCGTCTCATTTCACCTGATCGATGAATCAGAAGCGGGCCAACGCATAGACAACTACCTGACCCGTCAGCTCAAGGGCGTACCCAAGAGCCATGTTTACCGCATCCTGCGTTCGGGCGAAGTACGCGTCAACAAGGGTCGCATCGATGCCAGCTATCGCCTGAACGCCGGCGATGAAGTGCGCCTGCCGCCGGTACGCGTTGCAGTGCGTGAAGAAAAATTCGTCCCGGCCGGGCATTTCCCGGTGGTGTACGAAGATGAAGCCCTGCTGGTCATCGACAAACCCTCCGGCGTCGCGGTACATGGCGGCAGCGGCGTATCCTTTGGCGTGATCGAGCAACTGCGCAAGGCGCGCCCCGAGGCTCGCTACCTTGAACTGGTACACCGCCTCGACCGCGATACCTCGGGCCTGCTGATGGTCGCAAAAAAGCGCTCGGCACTGGTCAAGCTGCATGAAATGATACGCAACGATGTACCGCAAAAGCGCTACTTTGCCTTGGGTCTTGGGGCATGGCCGCAAGCCGAGCGCCACGTTAAGCTGCCACTACACAAATGGGACACGCCTAACGGTGAGAAAAGGGTACGCGTCGAGGAAGGTGGGCAGTACGCACATACCATTTTCAGTATCGAGGAGCGTTTTGCCGACTTTACCCTGGTCGAAGCCTGGCTAAAAACCGGCCGCACCCACCAGATTCGCGTACATATGCAAGCCATGGGCTGCCCGATTGCCGGCGACGAGCGCTATGGCGACTTTACCGCCAACCGCGACCTCGCCCGCCACGGCCTTAAGCGCATGTTCCTGCATGCCCATAATCTCAAACTGCCACACCCGCTAAGCGGTGAGCCGCTGGATCTTGAAGCGCCGCTCCCGCCAGAGCTGATGACCTTTATCGAATTATTGAGAAAAGAAAATGCAATTTGATCTGATCGTGTTCGACTGGGATGGCACGCTAATGGATTCGACCGCCCATATCGTTCGCTCCATCCAGCGCGCAAGTAGCGATCTTAAGCTGCCCATCCCCAGCCGCGAGGCCGCCAGCCATGTGATTGGCCTGTCGCTAGGTAAGGCTTTGCGCACCGCCTGCCCCGGCCTGAGCCCGGAGCGTTATCACGATCTGGAGGATGCCTACCGCCATCACTATCTGTGCGGCGAAGAGACTGTTGAATTGTTTGACGGCGTCCATGAAGGTCTGGATGCACTGCGCCAAGCCGGCGCCTTGCTGGCCGTCGCAACCGGCAAAAGCCGCAGAGGACTGGATCGCGCTCTTGAAGTCAGCGGGTTGTCCGGTTTTTTCGATGCCACGCGCACCGTGGATGAGTGCCACTCCAAGCCCGACCCGCAAATGCTGCTCGAGATCACCGGGCACTTGGGCATTGACACCCAACGCACGCTGATGGTGGGTGACACCAGTCATGATCTGTTAATGGCCGTCAATGCCAAAGCTCATGGCGTCGGCGTCAGCTATGGCGCACACCCGCTGGATGTACTGCAAGACTGCCAGCCGGCAGCCATTTTCCACGACTTCCCGGCACTGCAGCAATGGCTGTTGCCCCGGCTGGGATAAGCGCGCACAAGCCGGTTTTGTCACCCCGACCCGCACACACAAATGCCATAAGTGTATGATCCCCATTCACCCCCCGACACCTGCGGAGATGCCGTGAACAACACCCCCGACTGGGAACGCGAACTCATCACCAAACTGGCCGGCAGCGCACTGCTTGAACAGCGTCGCGCCCGCCAGTGGAAAATATTCTTTCGTCTGGCCTGGCTCTTGGTCACGCTGATTATTGTTTTCAGCCTGTTCATCAACCGGGACAAAAGCGGCAAGGATGGCAGCCTGATGGATGGCAAGCACACCGCGCTGATCAGTCTGGACGGGCTCATCAATAGCGAAAACGACACGGCAGACCGCCTGGCCCGTGGCCTGGAAGCCGCCTACAAGGATAGCGGCACCCGCGGCATTATTATCCGTGCCAACAGCCCCGGCGGCAGTCCGGTCTTGTCAGGCATGGCTTATGACGAGATCCGCCGGCTGAAAAAACAATATCCGGCGATACCGGTGGTCACCGTAGTCGAAGAAGTCTGCGCCTCCGGCTGTTACTATATCGCGGCGGCAACCGATCGCATCTACGCCGACAAAGCCAGCATCATCGGCTCCATCGGCGTATTGTCCGAAGGCTTCGGCTTTACCGGCACCATGGAAAAGCTGGGGGTTGAGCGGCGCCTGATGACGTCCGGCAATAATAAGGGCATGGGTGACCCGTTCTCGCCGGTCAAACCCGAACAGGAAGCGATACGCCAGCAGCTGCTGGACGCGGTACACCAGCAATTTATTCAGGCGGTGCGTGACGGACGCGGCAAACGCTTGCAACAGGCGAATGCCGAAGTTTTCTCCGGCCGCGTCTGGTTAGGCAGTCAAAGCCAGCCGCTGGGTCTGATCGACGGTCTGTCCTCGGTACGCCAAGTGGCGCGGGAACAGTTCAAGGCGGAAAAGCTGGTCGAATTTACGCCGGATGAAGGCTTTGGCAAGCGCGCAGCACGATTGCTGGGCGTACAGTTCGCACAGGGCATGGGTTCCTTGTTCGACACCCGATACTATTAATCAAAGAGATCGCCGATGCGCCACCGTAGACGCCGACAGGAAGAAGAGCACGAAAATCATGAACGCTGGCTGGTTTCCTACGCCGACTTCATTACTCTGCTGTTTGCCTTCTTTGTGGTGATGTACGCGATCTCTCAAGTGAACGAGAGCAAGTACCGCGTGCTGTCCAGTTCGCTGGGCGATGCATTTGGCAGCAAAATCACTGGCACCCCGACGCCATCGGGCAGCGCCAACACCATGGTGGAAGTACCGAATTCAAAACCGGTGGCACGGGCCATTAAAAGCGAGCAGCGACTGCTGGCGCAGCAGAAGATGCAGCAACTAAGCAATGCGCTGAGCAAGATCGTCCAACCCTTGCTGAAAAACGGGCAAGTCAGGCTATACCAGTCGGAAGAAGGCATCCATATCGACATCAAGGATACAGCGCTGTTTGCCGTCGCCCAGGCTACACCCTCACCCGAGTCGCAGCGCATGCTGGCCGGCATTGCCGGTGTACTGCGCAGCCAGAGCAATCCGGTGCGTGTCGAAGGCTTTACCGATGACGTGCCGATCCGCAATGCGTTTTACCCGTCGAATTGGGAACTGTCGGCAGCCCGCGCCGGTAGCGTCGTGCGTTTGTTTCAGGAAAACGGCATTGCTGCTGACCGTCTGGTCGCGGTAGGCCGAGCAGAAAACCGCCCCGTGACCAGCAACGCTTCGGCAGAAGGCCGCGCCAAAAACAGACGGGTTGCCATCACTGTCCTCGCAGACCACAACGCCGGATTTGACATCACGCCGGCAGCAAACCAGGCTGCCGAGGCCAGCGCACCGGCCATACAGAACAAGCCGGCCCAAACATCCATGTGAGACAAAGGTGAACCATGAGTACGCCACTTGCCCAGACAGCACTTGACCAGTTGTTCAACCATGCCCGCACCCATAGCCACTGGCAGGAAAGGGACGTGAGTGATGCCTTGCTGCAGCAGCTATACGCGCTGGCACGACTAGGCCCGACCAGCGCCAATGCCTGCCCTGCCCGCTTTGTCTTTGTCCGGACACCCGACGCCAAGGCTAAACTCGAACCCCACCTTGCCCCCGGCAACCAGAGTAAAACCATGCAGGCACCGGTCACAGCTATCGTGGCCTACGACAGCCGTTTTTATGAGTTACTACCGCAACTCTACCCGCATGCCGATGCGCAAAGCTGGTTTATCGGCAATGAGGCGCTGATCGCCGAAACCGCGATGCGCAACAGCAGCTTGCAAGGCGCTTACCTGATGATGGCGGCGCGCAGCCTGGGCCTGGACTGCGGCCCGATGTCGGGCTTTGATCAGGCCGGCGTAAACAGCACATTCTTCCCCGATGGGCGCTGGCGTGCCAACTTTCTGATCAACCTGGGTTATGGCATCGAAGCACAACTACACCCGCGCTCACCGCGCCTGGACTTCGACGAAGCGTGCTGCATCTTGTAATATCGCTTTTTTACGCACACTGCATGCATAGTCAAAACCAAAGATGACTGGGCAGGCCAACGGAGTTTCTGATGCTTTATCCACTGCTACGCCCGCTCTTGTTTCGCCTTGACCCCGAGGCCGCACATCAGCTGACCCTAAAACTACTGGACAAGGCGTACCAGTTGCAACTGAGCAGCCTGATGGGCAAGTCCATCCCGCGAGCGCCAGTCAAAGTCATGGGATTGACCTTTCCCAATCCGGTAGGCCTGGCGGCAGGACTGGACAAGGATGGCGAGCATATTGATGCGCTGGCCGAACTGGGCTTCGGTTTTATTGAAATCGGCACAGTGACCCCGCGCCCGCAACAAGGCAACCCCAAGCCACGCCTGTTCCGCCTGCCAGAGCACCAGGCCATTATCAACCGCATGGGCTTCAATAATCTGGGCGTAGACAATCTGGTGCGCAATGTACAGGAAAGCCGCTTTCAGGGCGTGCTGGGCATCAATATCGGTAAAAATGCCAGCACACCGATAGAGCGCGCTACGGATGACTACCTTGAATGCATGGACAAGGTTTACCCCTGCGCCAGCTATATCGCCGTCAATATATCCTCCCCCAACACCAAAAACCTGCGCCAATTGCAGCAGGGTGATGAGCTGGCACAGCTGATCGCTGCGCTCAAGGCTCGCCAAAGCATGCTAAGCGACAAACATGGCCGTTACGTGCCGTTTGCCGTCAAAATTGCGCCCGATCTCGATACCGACGCCGTACGCGACATTGCCCGCCTACTAATGCAACACGAAGTCGATGCTGTCATCGCCACCAATACCACCTTGTCGCGCGAAGCGGTCGCCGGCCACACCCATGCCGGCGAAGCGGGCGGCCTCTCCGGTGCGCCGGTAACTGCCCGTTCAACCGAAGTCATCCGCACGCTGGCTCAGACACTGGATGGCGCGCTGCCTATCATAGGAGTAGGCGGCATTCTCTCTGGCGACGATGCGGCCGAGAAAATCCGGGCCGGCGCCAGCCTGGTGCAACTCTACTCCGGCCTGATTTACCGCGGGCCCGACTTGATTGCACAGAGCGCCAGCGCAATTGCCAAGCTCAAGCAGGCATAAAAGCGCCAAGGCGGCATGAACACAATAGAAAAGGAAATGAAATGAAAAAAGGCTTATTACTGGCCAGCGCAATAAGCGCAGTCTTGCTGGCCACCGGCTGCAGCACCCCTTCGGACTCGGCTGTTGTGTACAAGCGTGGCCAGCTGCAACAGCCGCAAGTGGTCGAATTCGGCCAGATTGTTTCGGTACAGAACGTCAAGGTCGAAGGCGAGCAGAACCAGTTGCTCACGCTTGGAGGCACCGCACTGGGCGGCGTAGCCGGTAGCAGCATAGGCAGTGGCAGCGGCTCGGCCGTTGGCGCCATTGCCGGTGCCATGCTGGGCGGTTTGGCCTCGCAATCAGCACAACAAAGCTTGGGCACCAAGAATGCACTGGAGTTGACGGTAAGACTGGACAGGGACGGGCGTATGGTTTCCATCGTACAGGATGCGGATATTCCGCTAAGCCCGGGCCAACGGGTACGCATACTCAGCGGCAACGGCACCATGCGCGTGGTGCCGCTTTAAAACGGTACAAGGGGGTCTTTCACCCCCTTGCTTCACTTAAAACGCCCGCCATACCCCATTATCCAGCCGCTCCAGCGGCTGGTAGCGAGATTTGTACTCCATCTTGCGGCAATCCTCTATCCAGTACCCCAGATACAGATAGGGCAAGCCCAACCTGAGCGCCCATTCGCGCTGCCAAAGTATGCTGTAGCAGCCATAGCTTGCTCCCGCCTCGTCCGGCTCGAAGAAGGTATAAGCCGCAGACAAACCGTCATCCAGTTTGTCGACCAGGCTGACCATTTTCAGCACCCCCTGGCAGCTAAACTCGACCAGCACACTCTCCACCCTGCTTTTCAGAATGAATTCGCAGTATTGCTGCGAACCATCCTCGCTCATCCCGCCACCTGCGTGGCGACTGGCCTGATAACGCCGGTACAGCTGGAAATGCTCGTCGCGAAAAGCCAGCGGCAGGATATTCACCTCCAGATCGGCATGGCGGCGCAGGGCACGGCGTTGCGACCTGTCGGCTTTGAATGCAGCAACGCATAGCCGCACCGGCTTGCACGCATCACAGGCATCGCAGACAGGCCGGTAGGTGTAGTGGCCGCTACGGCGAAATCCCAAGCGGACCAATTGACTGTAAACCGTGGCATTTATCAGCTCGACTGGAATCGCCACTTGCGAACGCGCAGTACGCCCATCGACATAACTGCAGGGGTAGACGCCGGTGGCATAGAAGTGGACGACGGCCTCGTTAGGATCGCGCTGGCTCATTGCTGTACTGATAACCCCATAACTGCTCAGGCTGACACTGCACGGTCAAAGCCTGAATTTCACTACAAAAAGTCTCTCGTGCAATCAGCCGCCCGCCCAAGCTGGCCAGATGCGGCGTATACACCTGACAGTCGATCATACTGAAGCCGTGCGCTGCCAGATGGCGCACCATATGGACAAAAGCGATCTTGGACGCATCGGTACGACGATGAAACATCGACTCGCCAAAAAACATCCGTCCCAAGGCGACACCGTACAAACCACCGACCAGCTCACCGTCCATCCACACCTCGAACGAATGCGCCACACCGGCCGCATGCAGGCGGCAATACGCGTCCACCATCTGCGGTGAAATCCAGGGTCCACCCTGACCGGGACGCGGGCTTTGGGCGCAGGCCTGCATTACACCGGCAAAGTCTTGATCGCAGCTCACCCGGTAAACACCATTGCGCAGCGTCTTCTCCAAGCTCCGGCTGACTTTCAGCTCTGCGGAAAACAACACCATGCGCGGTGCAGGCGACCACCAAAGAATAGGCTGCCCTGCACTAAACCATGGAAAAATACCGCGGCTATAGGCAAGGGACAGGCGCGCCAGCGACAAATCTCCGCCCGCCGCCAGCAAGCCCTCCGGCTCAGTCAGCGCCTTGTCCACGGCTGGAAACTCAAGCGCAGTACCGAGCCAGGGAATCATGCAGGCTTGCTACCATCGGCTTTCTGGCACTCGGCACACTCGCCATACAGATAAAGCGCATGATCCTGAATGGCAAAACCGTGCTTCTCTGCAATGCGATCCTGCAGGCTTTCAATCTTGGGCTCGAAGAACTCGGTCACCTTGCCGCAACGCATGCATACCATATGGTCGTGATGACCGCCCTGATTGAGTTCATAGACGGCTTTGCCCGACTCGAAATGATGACGAACCAGAATACCCGCCTGCTCGAACTGGGTCAGTACGCGGTAAATGGTAGCAAGGCCGATATCGACCTCCTCGGTCAGCATTTTTTTATAGACATCCTCGGCTGACAAGTGACGCAGCGTACTGCTCTCGAACAGTTCAAGAATCTTGAGGCGCGGACCGGTAGCCTTAAGCCCGATATCCTTGAGGTGACTGGCTTTATTCATCGTGTTATAACTTGTTGGCGTGATTCTGTATCATAAAGCCTTTTAATAGTTTACCCAACCCGGTTTGCCCGGTATGAGCACGATGAACAAAATCCTGATGATTCCGGCACTGCTGTTTGTGGCAGGCTGCAGCAGCATGAACCCTATCAACTGGTTCACCCCGCACCGCATGGTGATCGAGCAAGGCAATGAGGTCAGCGAGGCATCGGTGCTGAAAGTCAAGCCCGGCATGACCCGCAACCAGGTTCGCTTCTTGCTGGGTACGCCCTTGCTGGCAGACCCGTTCCACGCTAACCGCTGGGATTACAAATACGTCCTCGAGCGCCAGGGCAAGCCGACAGAAGAGCGTCTGGTCACCGTAATTTTCAATGCGGACAGCGTAGTATCGGTTGAAGGTCAAGGCCTGCCTGACAACTATGCGCCCGCCCCTATTATCCCTCCCAAGAACTGAACGCATGATGCAGCCACAGAACATTGTTATCGTGGGTGCGGGCGGCCGCATGGGTCGCGCGCTGATCGAATCCATTCTTGCCACGCCTACCACTCGCCTGCATGCCGCGCTCGAGCGTGAGGACTCCGGCTTTATCGGACAGGATGCCGGACTTTTTATCGGCCAGCATACCGGTGTTGCCATCTCCAGCGATCTGGAAGCAGCATTAACTGGTGCAGACATCCTGATCGACTTCACCCGCCCCGAAGGCACGCTGCAGCATATGCAAGCCTGCATCGCGGCCAAGGTCGACATGATTATCGGCACCACCGGCTTTGACGAAGCGGGCAAGGCGGCCATCCGCAATGCCGGCGAACACATCGCCATCGTGTTTGCCGCCAACTTCAGCGTGGGGGTCAACCTGACCTTCAAGCTGCTGGATATGGCCGCACGGGTACTGGATGACGGCTACGACATCGAAATCATCGAGGCGCACCACCGCCACAAGGTCGACGCACCATCCGGTACCGCACTACGCATGGGCGAAGTCATTGCCGACGCATTGGGGCGTGACCTTAAAAGCTGCGCCGTGTACGGACGCGAAGGCGTGACCGGCGAGCGCGATCCCGGCACCATAGGCTTTGCGACCGTGCGTGGTGGCGATATCGTGGGTGACCATACCGCCTTGTTTGCTGCGCTGGGCGAACGCGTTGAAATCACGCACAAGGCCTCCAGTCGCGCCACTTTTGCCGGCGGCGCGGTACGTGCAGCCCGCTGGCTGCAAGACAAGCCGCATGGTCTGTTCGACATGCAGGATGTGCTGGCCCTGCGTTAAGCAAAGCAAGACCCTACCCCACCGGCATGCGGGGCAGGGTCTTGTTGTCTGACTCAATACGCCATCGTCTCGGCCGGCGCCTTGATTTCAAAGTGCTCACGCACGCTACCGTCGGCATCCACGCTCTCCAGCCTGACATCAAAGCCCCACAAGCGGGCAATATGCTTGAGCACCTCGCATGCACTACCCCTGTCCAGCGGGCGCCGGTTATGCATGGTATGGCGCAGGGTCAGGCAACGATCCTTGCGCATATTGACCGACCACACCTGGATATTCGGCTCACGCGAGCCCAGATTGTACTGATCCGCCAATAGCTCGCGCACCTTGCGATAGCCCTCCTCGTCATGGATGGCAGAAATCTCCAGCTTGTCATCCCTGTCATCGTCCCGCAGCGCAAAAAAATGGAAGTCGCGTATCAGCTTGGGCGACAGGTATTGCGAAATAAAGCTCTCGTCCTTGAAGTTCTTCATGGCGAATTCCAGCGTATCGCGCCAAGGCGTGCCGGCAATATCGGGAAACCAGGCCCTGTCTTCATCCGTCGGCGCTTCGCAAATGCGCCGGATATCCTGGAACATGGCAAAACCCAAGGCGTAAGGATTAATGCCGCTATACCAGTTTGAGGTCACCGGCGGTTGTGCCACCACATTGGTATGGCTTTGCAGGAATTCCATCATAAAGCCATCTGTCACCAATCCCTTGTCGTACAGGCGGGTGAGTATGGTGTAGTGCCAGAAGGTCGCCCAACCCTCGTTCATCACCTGTGTCTGGCGCTGCGGATAGAAATACTGGGCAATCTTGCGCACGATACGCACAATCTCGCGCTGCCACGGCTCAAGCAGGGGTGCAGCCTTCTCGATGAAATACAGCAGATTTTCCTGCGGCTCGGATGGAAAACGCTGTGCAGCATGCGCGCCAGCATCACGCTCGCGCTTGGGAATCGTGCGCCACAAATCGTTTACCTGGGTCTGCAGATATTGCTCGCGCTCGGTCTGGCGCGCCCTCTCCTGCGCCAGCGACAATTTTTCCGGACGCTTGTAACGGTCGACGCCATAGTTCATCAGCGCATGACACGAGTCGAGTAACTCCTCCACCGCACTGATACCGTAGCGCTCTTCACACTGGCTGATATATTGCTTGGCAAACATCAGGTAGTCGACAATATCCGAGGCATCGGTCCAGGCGCGAAACAGATAATTTCCCTTGAAAAACGAATTATGGCCATAGGCGGCATGGGCAATCACCAGCGCCTGCATGGTGGCCGAGTTTTCCTCCATCAGATAAGCGATACAAGGGCTGGAATTGATCACGATTTCATACGCCAGACCCATCTGGCCGCGTTTATAGCTTTTCTCGGTCGCCACAAAATGCTTGCCGAAGCTCCAGTGATGGTAATTTACCGGCATGCCGACCGACGAATAGGCATCCATCATCTGCTCGGCCGTAATGACCTCTAACTGTATCGGATAGACATCCAGCTTGAACTCATCGACCGCGACCTCGCGAATGGCCGCATCGTATTCGGCGATCAGATCAAAAGTCCATTCGGACCCGGTAGAAATCGGCGTCATTTGCTCACCCCCTGCTGCTTCTTGAACAGCTCGCGGAACACCGGATAGATATCGGCGGCCGAGCGTATTTTTTGCATGGCAAAGTGCTTGTGCGCATCCTTGACCTTCAGATACTCGTACCACAAGTTCTGCGGCTCACCTTCGGTGATCTCGATATAGGCATAGTACTGACACACCGGAATCAGGGCCGTCTCGAGAATGCGGGCGCAGTTGGCCGAGTCGCTATCCCAGTTATCACCATCGGACGCCTGGGCGGCATAGATATTCCACTCGCTACCCGCATAGCGTTTTTGCACCACCTCTTTCATCAGGTTCAGCGCCGACGACACCACCGTACCGCCCGACTCGCGCGAGTGAAAGAAATCATGCTCGTTCACTTCAACCGCACTGGTGTGGTGGCGGATAAACACCAGCTCTATCTTGTCGTAGGTGCGCTGCAAAAAAAGATAAAGCAGGATGAAAAAGCGCTTGGCCATGTCCTTTTTTTGCTCATCCATCGAACCGGACACATCCATCAGGCAAAACATCACCGCCTGGCTGGAGGGCGTGGGCTGCTTGACACGATTGTTGTAGCGCAAATCGAACGGGTCGATAAACGGGATGGCCGCCAACTTCTCGCGCAACATATGGATGCGACGCCGGCGCTCGCGCATATCCAGATCGGCCTCCATGCCGGACTCCATTAGCTCGTCCAGCTCTTCCTCCGACTCGTCCAGTTCTGTCAGCGTGGGCGCGGCCATGGCAATACGCCGCGATAGCGCACCACGCAAAGAGCGCACGATATTGATATTGGCCGGCGTGCCGTCATTGGTAAAACCGGCACGCACCGTCTTCATTTCGGTGATACCGGTAAGCTGGGTCTTGACCAGATTGGGCAGCGCCAGATCATCAAAAAACACATTCATGAACTCTTCGCGCGACAGCTCGAAGGCGAAAGCATCCTCGCCCTCCCCATCCTGACTTGCCTTGCCCGAACCGCTACCGCCCCCACCGCCGCCTTGCGGGCGCGGCAGACGGTCACCTTTGACAAACTCCTGGTTACCAGGATGGACAGGCTCCCACACCCCGCCCTTACCATGACGAAACGCCGGTTCGGAAATATCCTTCACCGGAATGGAGATGGTTTCGCCACTCTCGATATCGGTAATGCTTCGACCCTTGATGGCCTTAGCTACCGCATCTTTTATCTGCCCTTTGAAACGGCGCAAAAAACGCTCGCGGTTCACTGCAGACTTGTTCTTACCATTCAAACGGCGATCTATGATATTGGCCATGCTGGTCTCCCTTCGGCTCAAGGGGTCCGGGCTACCCGCAAGGGCAACCCGGCCTTATCCGTTCAGGACGACTTGCGTACGCGCAAATACCATTCGCACAACAAGCGTACCTGTTTCGGGGTATAGCCTTTCTCCACCATGCGATTAACAAAATCCTCGTGCTTTTTCGAGTCCTCGACGCTGGCTTTGGCATTAAACGAAATCACCGGCAATAACTCCTCGGTGTTAGAGAACATTTTCTTCTCTATGACCGTACGCAGCTTCTCGTAACTGGTCCAGGCCGGATTTTTGCCATGGTTATTGGCCCGGGCACGCAGGACGAAATTGACAATCTCGTTGCGGAAATCCTTGGGATTGGAAATCCCCGCTGGCTTTTCTATCTTCTCAAGCTCAGCATTGAGCGAGCCACGATCGAAAATTTCGCCGGTATCTTGATCGCGGAATTCCTGATCCTGTATCCAGTAGTCGGCAAACGTGACATAGCGGTCAAAAATATTCTGCCCGTACTCGGAATAGCTCTCCAGATAAGCTGTCTGGATCTCCTTGCCGATAAACTCGACATACTTGGGTGCCAGATATTCCTTGAGGAAAGTCAGATAACGCTGCTCGGTCTCGGGCGGAAACTGCTCACGTTCGACCTGCTGCTCCAGCACATACAACAGATGCACCGGATTGGCCGCCACTTCGGCATGATCGAAGTTGAACACCTTGGACAGGATCTTGTAGGCGAAGCGTGTCGACAGCCCGTTCATGCCTTCATCGACCCCGGCATAATCGCGGTACTCCTGCTGGCTCTTGGCCTTGGGGTCGGTATCCTTCAGGCTGTCGCCGTCATACACCAGCATCTTGCTGAACAAGCTGGAATTTTCCGGCTCTTTCAGGCGCGACAGCACCGCAAATTGCGCCATCATCTTCAGCGTTCCGGGGGCGCAAGGCGCAGAACCCAGCGAAGAGTTGACGATAAGCTTGTCGTAAATCTTCACTTCGTCCGAGACACGCAGGCAGTAAGGCACTTTGACGATGTAAATGCGGTCCAGAAAGGCTTCGTTGTTTTTATTGTTCTTGAACTGTTTCCACTCGGACTCGTTGGAGTGCGCCAGAATAATGCCTTCGAACGGAATCGCGCCAAAGCCTTCTGTGCCCTTGTAATTGCCCTCTTGTGTCGCGGTCAGCAAAGGATGCAACACCTTGATCGGTGCCTTGAACATTTCGACAAACTCGAGCAAGCCCTGGTTGGCCAGACACAGGCCGCCGGAGAAGCTGTACGCATCCGGATCATCCTGCGCATATTTTTCCAGCTTGCGGATATCGACCTTGCCCACCAGTGACGAAATATCCTGATTGTTCTCATCGCCAGGCTCGGTCTTGGCCACCGCGACCTGCTTGAGTACGGACGGGTAGCGCTTGACCACGCGGAACTGCTCGATATCCCCGCCAAACTCATGCAGGCGCTTGACGGCCCATGGACTGGGTATGGTTTTAAGGTAGCGGCGCGGAATGCCGAACTCCTCCTCAAGCAAGGCACCATCTTCCTCGACATTGAATAGGCCCAGCGGCGACTCGTTAATCGGGCTGCCCTTGATGGCATAAAACGGTACATCCTGCATCAGCGACTTGAGCTGTTCGGCAATCGAGCTTTTCCCGCCGCCCACCGGCCCCAGCAAATAGAGAATCTGCTTTTTCTCTTCCAGACCTTGTGCCGCATGACGGAAGTAGGACACCACCTGCTCGATCACCTCCTCCATGCCGTAAAAATCACGGAAGGCGGGATAGACCTTGATCATCTTGTTGGAAAAAATGCGTGACAAGCGGGCATCGTGACGTGTGTCAACCAGTTCAGGCTCGCCGATGGCCTGCAGCATGCGCTCGGCCGCCGTGGCATAAGTACCAGGCTCGCGTTTGCACAAGGCCAGAAACTCCTGAATGGTGTATTCCTCTTCCCTGCTTTTGTCGTAACGGGCAGCATAGTGGCTGAAGATATCTGCGGACATGGCGCTACTCCTTGCTGTTTGCAGGGAGGCACACGAATGCGCCATGCAACCGCATCCCCCTTGCATCTAGAGTGTCTGTTTCATATTGTTTGCTGTTTTTTTGGGTATAGCGAGAGAGCGCAGTTAAAGCAAAAAAATTGCAACAAAAAACCGGCACAATGCCGGTTGATGGATTGAAATCCCCACGCCACTTCATGCAGAGCAAGCCTTGCGTTCGACAATGGCAAAGCCGATATCGTACAAACGGCCCAGCACCACCTCGTTGCAACGGCGCACCTCGGCCACAAGATACAGAGGCGCCGCCGGCAGTGCTCCCATACCCGCCACCATCAGCACAATCTCAACACTTTCGCCAAATTGCGGCACAAACGCAGTACGCACCGATAAGCCATGTACGGAAAGCTCGATACATTCACCGTAAAACAGCTCACCACTGATCAGCACTTTCAGCCTAGCCTTGCAGCCCATCTGAATCCGGCGTGCGCCACGCCTGTCTATACGCGGGTCAGCCGGGTTCATCTTGATATCGTGCCGCCAGACGGGCACGCAAAAAGCTCAAACCTACAATGCTTTTGCTGTCGCTGATGCGGCCATCTCCTGCCATTGCCAGCACCTCGTCCAGAGGCAAAGCGAGCACCTCGATAAACTCCCCGTCATCCAGTTGCCGCTCGTTCTGCAGCAGACCTTCGGCCAGATAATAGTGGATCACCTCATTTGAATAACCGATACACGGATAGGCCGAGCCCAGCAATGACCAGTGCTCAGCCGTATAGCCGGTCTCCTCCCATAACTCGCGTCTGGCCGTGTCGGCATGGTTTTCATCCGCATCAATCTTGCCGGCGGGAATCTCGATAAAAGAGCGCCCCAAAGGGTAACGGTACTGCCGCTCAAGAATCAGCTCTCCTGCCTGGTTCAACGCCAGGATGGCGACCGCACCGGGGTGCTGGATATATTCGCGTGTCGCTGTTTTACCATCCGGCAAACGAACACAGTCACGGCTTACCTTAAGAAAATGACCCTGATAAACCTGTGTACTGGAAAGTTGTTGTTCAGTGAGATCCACGCTTGCGCCTTCTTTTTTTGAGCTGAAAAACCAGATAGGCCCGCCATGCCAGGCGAACCAGCAAATAGCCGGTCACGGCAAGGGTCAAGCCCAGTGCCGGCACGCCCAAAAGCAAGGGCAGACCAAGTGATTGGCACCATAAAATAAAAGCGTGCAACCACGATGCGAAATCCAGATTCTGCAACTCGGGAGGGGGCGTACTCATACTCTCCGCGCCATTGACATCAAGCAAAAAACGCCCGTACTCATAGGCCAGCCAGTACAGCGGCAGATAGGTGAAGGGATTGGTATACAAGGTCGTCGCCAGTGCCACAGGCAGATTGACCCGCAGCACGAGCGCCAGCAACGCCGCTGCCAGCATTTGCGTCGGCCCCGGCATCAAGCCGGAGAACAAACCGACAGCAAAAGCCAGCGCAACCTTGCGCCGGTTCCAGCTCCAGTAAGCCGGTCTGTCCAGCCAGGGCGCCAATGGCCGCAAATAGCGGTTGGCGAACACCGTATCCCGATCCGGCATATATTTATGAAAAAAATGTCGCACTTTTAGCTATTTATCCGTACAGACGCACATCGAAAATAAAAAATTATCGGCACGGGGATTGCAAAACCGGCGCAAGTAATTTAAACATACGTTTGAATGCTGTTGGCAACTACTGGCAGCACGACAAAATATAACCCGGACAGCCCCGGTAGCGACACAAAAAGGAGATTTCCCTGATGCCAGCCTACAAAGCCCCCCTGCGTGACCTCGACTTCGTCCTGAATGAACTGATCAAGGTTCAGGACATTATCCCGACACTGCCGGGCTATGAAGAGGCGACTCAGGACATCTTCGCTTCCTATCTGGAAGCCGCAGCCCAATTCTGCGAAAACGAAATTGCACCGCTCAATCGTAGCGGCGATGAAGAAGGCTGCGAGTTCAATGCCGCCGACCACAGCGTCAAAACACCGGCAGGCTTCAAGCAAGCTTACCAGCAGTTCTGCGAGCTCGGTTTCACTGGCCTCGACTGCGACCCGGCCTATGGCGGCCAGGGCATGCCCAAGACACTGGCCTTCCCTATCATGGAGATGCAGTGCTCGGCCAACGTCGCCTGGAGCATGTACCCCGGCCTGTCGCACGGCGCCTACGCCGCCATCCATGCGCATGGCACCCCCGAACAGAAAGATACCTATCTGCCGCATCTGGTCGACGGCAGCTGGACCGGCACCATGTGCCTGACCGAACCGCATTGCGGCACTGATCTGGGGCTGCTCAAGACCAAAGCCGAGCCTAACGGTGACGGCAGCTACAGCATAAGCGGCACCAAGATTTTCATCTCGGCCGGCGAACACGACATGTCGGACAACATCATCCATCTGGTGCTGGCCCGCCTGCCGGACGCACCTAAGGATGTGAAGGGCATTTCGCTGTTTATCGTGCCGAAATTCCACGCCGATGGCAGCCGCAACCCGGTTGCCTGCGGTGCACTCGAACACAAGATGGGCATCAAGGCCAACGCCACCGCCGTTATCAACCTCGACAATGCCAAGGGCTATCTGATCGGCGAGCCAAACAAGGGCCTATCGTGCATGTTCACCATGATGAATGCCGCACGTCTGGGTTGCGGCATGCAGGGTCTGGGGATAGGCGAAGCGTCGTTCCAGGGCGCACTTACCTACGCCCGCGAGCGCCTGCAGATGCGCGCACTGGCCGGTGCCAAGTACCCGGAAAAGGCGGCAGATCCTATCATTGTGCACCCGGACGTGCGCCGCATGCTGCTGACGCAAAAGGCGTACACCGAAGCAGGCCGCGCCCTGACTGCACTGCTTGCGCTGCAACTGGATATCGAAGAGAAGCATCCGGATACCGAAGCGCGTCAGGACGCGGCAGACCTGGTTGCCTTGCTCACCCCGGTGGCCAAGGCATTCATGACCGACAACGGCTTCGAAGCGGCCAATATGGGCGTGCAGGTATTCGGTGGCCACGGCTTTATCCGCGAATGGGGTATGGAACAGCTGGTACGTGATTGCCGCATCTCGCAACTGTATGAAGGCACCAACGGCATTCAGGCCATCGACCTGTTGGGCCGCAAGGTGTTGCTGGATCAAGGCGCCAAACTGCGCAAATTCTCCAAGCAGATCCACAAGTTCTGCGAAGCCAATGCCGGCAATGCACAACTGGCCGAATTCGTCGCTCCGCTGTCCAAACTGCTGAAAGAAATTGGCGAGACCACCATGGGCATCGGCATGGCGTCGATGATGGATAAAGATGAAGCCGGCGCGGCAGCGACCGACTTCTTGCGCCTGATCGGCCACATCACCTACGCCTGGTTGTGGGCACGCATGGCGGAAGTGGCGTACAGCAAGCTGGGCGGCGGCGACGATGCGTTCTACAACGCCAAGATCACCACGGCCCGCTTCTACTACGCCAAACTCCTGCCTGAAGTCGAAAGCCTCAAGGCCAAGATCAAAACCGGCGCCAAGCCGCTGATGAGCTTGCAGGACGAGCACTTCGCGTTCTGATAATCCCCACCACGCCGAACAAGCCAGCATGATGGCTTGCATAGCAAAGGCCCTCCCGGTTGGAGGGCCTTTTTTCAGATGCTTCGGCGTGCTATCACGATGCGATCTGGTGCGCAGAACGGGAATGATCCGCCCTGCAAGCTAGGCATAAAGCAGGCTGACATTTGCCAGCCTTAAGCCCGCATGCAATCAGAAGCGGTACTGCATGCCGACGCCGATCAGGTGGCCGGTAATTGAGCTGTAGCTGCCCTTGTAATCCAGATTGCCTTTGGAATCCTTCCCAACAATATCCCGGTCACCCACACCCATCAGGTAGGTATAACCGGCATCCAGCGTCAGATTTTTGTCGACCTTGTAGCTGCCACCCAGGCTCAGCCACACGCGGTCGGTATCGGGAATCAGCGGATTGCGATGTTCCGCATCCGGCACCGGGCTGGTTTCATAGGCCACACCACCGCGCAAGGTCAGCTTGTCGCTGTAGTTGTAATCGGCACCGACCGATGCAAACCAGCTGGCCTTCCAGTTATTCTCGATGACGGAAGGCTCACTGATAGGAAACTTACCACTATCATTCTCTATAGACAGCGTTTCGTAACGGCTCCAGTTACTCCAGCGCAGGCTACCGGTCAGTGCCAGCTTGGGATCGATACGATGATAGCCGGACAACAATACCGACTCAGGTGTCGTCACGCGAGTCGAGCCACCATAAACACCATTTAGTCCGTTCAAAGGACCTGGCATGCCTTCAACCGTATATGTACCGTCAGGCTCGTGCTGGATCTTGGAGCGGTAAGACAGGCCTACGCGGCTGTCTTTATCGAACTGATACATCAAGCCAAGGTTGTAGCCATAATCCCAGCTATCCGCATCTATCTCCCCGCTCGCACTACCGATCGGTGCCCCCTTCTTCAGATTGGCCTTGGTGTACTGCGCCGATATCCCGCCGCCGATGCTCCACTTGTCGTCCAGCTGATAAGCCAAAGACGGATTCAGATCGACGGTCATGATATGGGCTTCGATACCGCTATTACGGCCACCCCAGTTTTCACCGTAGCCAGAACCCAGGCCGAACGGCACGGTGACACCGAAACCGAAACGGGTGCGCTCGTTGATTTCCTTGACGAAGAAGGCATTGGGAATCGCTTCGCCAGCGGCGCGGCCATTATCGCTGAAACGATTGCCCTTTTTGGTCGTCCCTTCGAATGGCGCGTCGATCTCGGCATAGGTAAAGCCACCCTGCACTTGCGTGCCGTTCAGCAACATCATGCCGGCCGGGTTGTAAAATACGGCGGACAAGTCGTCACCGGCCACGCCGGCACCAGCATGGGCACGACCCAGACCGACAATGCTCTGCTCGGACAACTGGAAGCCGGCGGCATGTACCGCAGGCGCGGCGGCAAACAAGGCGGCAATCAACAATGAGGTTTGTTTAAAACGGGTCATGCGGGTCTCCGGGCAACTTAGGCGGCCGTGGTCTGAATTCGTCTGGTGCGCACGCACCACCCACGCTCTTAGCGGGATAGTGGTCGCTTTTAGAGCGCAGAGTCTAAGCTCTGGTCGCGCAGCGTGACAAGCAAATTCGATCAAAAATCACAAAAACAAGTCGAATTGCGCAATAAAATTCTAAATGAATAACAAGCATCAGGATGCAAAACATGAAATACACCGCCCCGACCATGCTCAATGCAGCCCTAGGCTAGTCCCATTTGAATGGCTGATTCATATAGTAGACGGCGAAGCGCCACGATATAGCATGGCCGCAGCGCCAGAATCTTCCGATGGGCACAACAGCAGAATGCCATCAAGATATCGTAGAGGGTAAGCAAGACGCCGACCCTCAGGATGGGGTGGGCGGTCATGATGGCTATGCTAGAATCCGTGTTTCGCAAAAACCCGTCTGTTACGAGAACTGCTCATGAAACGCTTGCTTACCTCTTTGCTGCTGTGTTCCCTGCCTGCCCTGACCTTCGCTGCGCCAGTGGTGGATCTCGTGACCAATAAGGGTACGATTGAAGTCACGCTGGATGCGGCCAAAGCCCCCAAGACCGTCGCCAACTTTCTGGCCTATGCCAAAAGCGGCCAGTACAACAATACGATGTTCCATCGCGTGATCGACGGCTTTATGGTGCAAGGCGGCGGCTTTGAGATCAAGGACGGTTCGCTCTCGCAAAAACCGGCCAAGGCAACCGTAGTCAATGAAGCCGACAACGGCCTGAAAAACCGCATCGGCACCCTCGCCATGGCACGCACGTCCGACCCGCATTCGGCCAGCAGCCAGTTTTTCATCAATGTGGCCGACAATGAATTTCTCGACCACAAAAACAAAACCCCGCAAGGCTGGGGCTATGCCGTATTCGGCAAAGTAAGCAAAGGCATGGACATCGTCAACCGCATCGCCAAGAGCCGCACCGGCTACAAGGACGGCATGCAGGATGTGCCGATGGAGCCGACCATCATCCAAAAAGTCATTATCAAATCAGCGCAGTAAACCCCAAACGAGGACATAAACCATGATCAAACTGACCACCAACTTCGGCGATATCGTCCTGGAACTGGATAGCGAAAAAGCACCGGTGACTGCAGCCAACTTTGAACAGTATGTTAAAGACGGCCACTACGACGGCACCATTTTCCACCGTGTCATCAACGGTTTTATGATTCAGGGCGGCGGCTTTACTGCCGACATGGACCAGAAGCCGACACGCGACAATATCAAGAACGAAGCCAATAACGGCCTGAAGAATCAGAACTACACCATCGCCATGGCGCGTACCCCGGCACCGCATTCGGCATCCAGCCAGTTCTTCATCAACGTGGCTGACAACGACTTCCTCAACTTCCAGTCCGAAACGTCCAATGGCTGGGGCTATGCCGTATTCGGCAAGGTCGTGGAAGGCAAGGATGTGGTTGACCGCATCAAAGGCACGAAGACCGGCCGCAAAGGCGGACACCAGGATGTACCGGTAGAAGCCGTTGTGATCGAGAAGGCCGAAATCATCTAAGTCAAAGCGGCATCCGGGATCGGGTATCCGGATGCCGCAGCCATGCAGTCGGGCAGCCATGGCATAGGCCGCTGCCCGTTTTTTATGACGGGTCCCCGATCCCGCATCCCGGATACCGCACATTCATGCCCATCCACTTCATTTCCGACCTGCATCTGTCCGAAGATGTCCCTGAACTTGCCACACTATTCGAGCGCACGCTCACAGCTTGGGCCGGGCAGATAGATGCGCTCTATATTCTTGGCGATCTGTTTGAATACTGGGTGGGGGATGACGACACATCGGATTTCAACACCCGCATGACGGCTGCCATGCGCCGCTTCAGCAGCCACACGCCACTCTATGTCATGCACGGCAACCGCGACTTTTTAATGGGCAGCGGCTTTGAAGAAGCCAGCGGGGCTGTGCTGCTGGCCGACCCTAGCCTGTTATCCATCCATGGCCGCCATTACCTGCTCAGCCACGGTGATGCCGCGTGCAGCGACGACAGCGCCTACCAGCAGTTCCGCGCAATGAGCCGCAACCCATTGTGGCAAAAGGCGCTACTGGCCAAGACCCTGGCCGAACGCCATGCCATTGCCCGCTTGGCACGCAGCCAGAGCGAGGGCATGAAACGCGAACAAGGTTATACCGAGGCCGGCGATGTGACCGAAGAGGCATTGCTGGCGTTGATGGCTGCGCACGACTGGCCGGTACTGATACATGGCCACACCCACAGGCCGGGCTGCTACCCGCTCAGCGACGGGGCGCGCCATAGCGAGCGCTGGGTGATTGCCGACTGGCACGACGGTCGCGGCGGCTATCTGCGGCTGGATGAAAAGGGACTGACCGCGCTGGTACTGGCGTAACCAAGGATCAGGGATTAAGTGTGGCGACCCTACCCAAGCACGTCAACACCACGATTCCCTATTCCCTA
>NZ_RJTZ01000046.1:0-24867 GCF_024343515.1 Aquitalea sp. S1-19
ATAAAGGCCGGACGCATTCCGGCCGAACAGGTGTTCGCCAATGCGCAGTACCAGCCCTTGATGCAGGGCATTTCCCTGCCGGACGGGATCTGGGCGCATATCACCGGCGTCGATCTGATCCGCCACGCCGACGGCAGCTACTACGTACTGGAAGACAACCTCAGGGTGCCGTCCGGCGTGTCGTACATGCTGGAAAACCGCAAGATGATGATGCGGCTGTTTCCCGAACTGTTCGCGCGCCACGCCATCGCACCGGTCGACCACTACCCGACCCTGCTGCTGGCCACCCTGCGCCAAGCCAGCCGCCAGGAAAACCCGACCGTGGTGGTCCTCACCCCGGGGCAGCACAACAGCGCCTACTTCGAACATGCCTTCCTCGCCCAGCAGATGGGGGTCGAGCTGGTCGAAGGACGCGACCTGTTCGTGCGCGACGACCACGTCTATATGCGCACCACCGCCGGCCACAAGCGTATCGATGTAATCTACCGCCGCATCGACGATGCCTTCCTCGACCCGCTGGCGTTCCGCCCGGACTCGATGCTGGGCGTGCCCGGCCTGATGCATGCCTATCGTCAGGGTAATGTGGTGCTGACCAATGCCATCGGCACCGGCGTGGCCGACGACAAGTCCATCTACCCCTATGTGCCGGAGATGATCCGCTTCTATCTGGGCGAAGAACCCATTTTGCACAATGTCGAAACCTTCCAGTGCCGCAACCCGAGCGAGCTGGACCATGTGCTGGCCAATCTGGACAAGCTGGTAGTCAAGGAAGTACACGGTGCCGGCGGCTACGGCATGCTGGTCGGCCCGGCCGCCAGCCGTGCCGAGATCGAAGACTTCCGCGCGCGCCTGCTGGCTACACCGGCCAACTATATCGCGCAGCCTACGCTATGCCTGTCGTCGTGCCCGACCTTTGTCGACTCGGGCATCGCACCGCGCCATATCGACTTGCGCCCCTTCGTGCTGTCAAGCAGACGCGAAACCACCATGGTGGCCGGCGGGCTGACCCGCGTTGCGCTCAAAGAAGGCTCGCTGGTGGTGAATTCGTCGCAAGGCGGCGGCACCAAAGACACCTGGGTACTGGAGGACTGAACCATGATGCTATCGCGCACTGCCGATCAATTGTTCTGGATGGCACGCCAGATGGAACGCGCCGAAAACCTGGCGCGGCTACTCGACGTCAGCCTTGCAGTCTCGCTGCTACCCGCCTCGCGCGCCGGCACCGATATTTCCGCGCCCTTGGCACTCACCGGCACCTTGGAAGCGTATCAGGCCCGTCATGGGCAGATTTCCGCCTCCGATGTCCTGGCCTTTATGAGCTATGACTTGGGCAATCCATCCTCCATCGTGTCGTGCTTCAAAAGCGCCCGCGACAACGCGCATGCAGTACGTGGCAAGATCACCGCCGAGATGTGGATGTCGATCAACAGTACCTGGCTGGAAGCGCGCGAACTGGCCGCCGCCGGCTGCGGCTACCAGACTTTTTTCGACTGGGTCAAAGAGCGCTCCCACCTGTTCCGCGGCGCAACCCACGGCACCTGCCAGCGCACCGATGCCTTCTCCTTTATCCGCTTGGGCACTTTTATCGAGCGCGCCGACAATACCGCCCGCCTCTTAGATGTGAAGAGCCAGCTGTTAGGCGATAGCGACAGCGCGGACTACTACGCCTGGAGCGCCCTGCTGCGTGCGGTCGGCGCCTTCGAGGCCTACCATGCCCTCTATCGCGATGCGCCGTCGGGCCGGCGCGTGGCCGAACTGCTGCTGCTCAGGCCCGATATGCCGCGCAGCCTCAGAGCCTGCTTTGACGAGACTTACAAGTGGCTCTCGCGCATCGAGGGCGACAACGGCCGCGCCGCCAAACGCCTGGCAGCCGAACTGCGGGCGGCACAGGCCTACACCAGCGTTGACGAAGTGTTCGAGACCGGGCTGCACGACTATCTGGACAAGATGCTCGCCGATATCACCCGTCTGGGGGCGCTGGTACAACAGGCCTATCTGGAGGCCGCGTAATGAGACTGTCCATCCGCCATGTAACGCATTACCACTATGCCGAGCCGGCCCTGCGTAGCGCACAGCTGCTACGCCTGACGCCCGCAGATGACCCATACCAGACGGTGCGCCACTGGCAGCTGGATTTGCCCGCTGCCGCCACCTCGGGCATCGACGGCTACGGCAACCGCTACCACCTGATGATGCTGGAAGGCACACACGACACCATCCGGCTGCTGGCCAGCGGAGAAGTCGAGACGCAAGAGCGTACCCCCTGCGTCCTGCCCGGCATGCTGGATATACGGGTCTTCCTGCGCCATACGGCGCTGACCACCGCCAGCGTCGCCATTACCGAGCTGGCGCATGCCAGCGCAGGCAAGGGCAGCTTGCTCGAGCAACTGGGGCGCAAGGTGCTCGAGGCCATGCCCTACACGCCGGGTGCGACCCAGGTGCATACAGCGGCAGATCAGGCGCTGGCACTGGGTGCCGGTGTGTGTCAGGACCATACCCAGGTTTTTATCACCGCCTGCCGCATCCTCGGCCTGCCGGCGCGCTATGTCAGCGGCTATCTGCTGAACGAAAACGAAGAACATGCCGCCAGCCATGCCTGGGCCGAAGTCTGGCTGGACCATGCCTGGCATGGCTTCGATGTCAGCAACGCCCGCGCACCCGACGCACACCACCTCAAACTCGCTTGTGGGCTGGATTATCTGGATGCATGCCCGGTACGCGGCGTGCGCCTGGGCGGCGGACAGGAAGTCCACACTACCCGCGCCGACGTCCAGCTCATCGAGAGCTGAGCTGGCACGACACAGACAAAGGCTTACATGACTTATTGCGTTGCAATCCGCCTGGCCCAAGGCCTGGTATTCGCATCCGACACCCGCACCAATGCCGGCGTCGACCATGTCGCGACTTTTCGCAAGATGCGGGTATTTGAAAAACCGGGGCAGGCGCGCATGGTGCTGCTCTCGTCCGGCAACCTCGCCACCAGCCAGAGTGTGGCCAGCCTGCTGGAGTTGTCCTGCCGCCATCACGAGCCGGCACGCAACCTGCTGCAGGTTGCATCACTGTATGATGCGGCCGCCATGGTCGGCGCGACCTTGCGCGAGGTGGTCGCACGCGATGCCGACCCGGCTTCGTCCATCGACTTTTCCAGTCACTTCCTGCTCGGCGGCCAGGTTGAGGGCGAAGCCATGCGCCTGTTCCATATCTACCCGCAAGGCAATTTCATCGAAGCCAGCCGCGATACACCCTACTTCCAGATCGGTGAGGCCAAATACGGTAAACCCATACTCGACCGCGTACTGGACTACGACACGCCACTGGCGCAGGCCATCCAGTGCGCGCTGATCTCGCTTGACTCGACCATGCGCTCTAACCTGTCGGTCGGCGCACCGATTGATCTGGTCTGGCTACGCCCCGATGACGCGGCGCCGCTAGCGCCGGTCAGGCTAGCTGAAAAAGATCCATACTTCAGCGTCTTGCGTCAGGCCTGGAGCAAAGGACTACGCGAAGTCTTTTCCACCTTGCCCGCACCGGACTGGCCGCTATAGGCAAGGCACCAACAAGCAAAAAGCCCGCAGATGCGGGCTTGGCAGGTATGACGAAGCAAGGCAAGCTTACTTGGAGGCCACCGAGCGCATGGCGCTGTCGACGGCATTGAGCAGCAAGCCGTCCGGGTCTTTCTTGCAGACCGCGCCCATCGCCTTGACCACCTTGGCATCCAGATCCTTGGACGGGGTGATTTTCAGATTGCGCGCTTCCACGCTGGCGTTCCCCATGCTGGCGACCAGAGCGGAGACAAAACCGGCATCGGTCTTGGCTTCTTCATTGGCTTCGGAGCAGGTGATCATGTAGTCAGCGGAAAGACCGCCAGGAGCTGCAGGTGCAGGAGCCGCAGCCCAGGCAGCGGAGCTGGTCAGCAAGGCAGCGATAATAGCCAGTTTTTTCATCTTGTCATCCATCCTAAATATTCAGTGTGTGATCAGTTGTAACGGCCAAGAATGGCGCCACCGGCCCCACCGACAACCGCGCCCTTGATCGCGCCGTCAATACCATTACCCGACAGCAAGCCCAAGCCTGCGCCCAGTACCGCGCCTTTTTTGGCACCCTTGACAGCCTTGCGGCCCTTGCGGCCATTTTCGGTCAGTGCACCAACACCGCCGCCAATCACGGCACCACCAATGGCACCCTTGATGCCGTTGCCGCTCAGCAGACCGACACCGGCACCAAGGATGGCTGCATTCTTGGTACGATCACTGCGCTTATAAGCGTGAGCAGAAGCAGGAACGGCCAGTGCGGCCACGGTCGCAGCCAGCACGATGGTGCGAATAAAAGCCTTACTCATGTCGCAAACCCTCCGAAATTCATTGGTGCGCATTCTAAAACAGCCATTGCTTATTTAACAATGCCCTGTGCGAAAGCACACATCACGACTTAAAAGCGTTCGGGCAAGGGCTTGGCAATGACGATCCCGCCCTCTTCATTCAGCTGGATATAACCGCCGGTACGCAGCGCCTTGAGCATGCGGTTGACCATCTCCCGGCTCAGTCCTATACGCTCCCCCAGTTCACGCTGGGTCAAATGCAAACCCGGCGCAGCCGGGTGCGCTTGCGCATGCTGCTCCAGCGCTTCCAGCACCCGCTTGAGCCGGCTATAGCCATCCGGTTCGGACAGCATGGAAACAAAATTCAGCAAATGGTGCACGGCATGAGTCATCAATTCGGCAATCGAGCGCCAGGCCTGTGGCTTGGCATCCAGCGCCTGCACCAAAACATCCAGCGGCAGGCTAAAACCACGCGTGTCGCGTAGCGCCTGTACCGCCACGCCGAAAGGTCGCGGCTCGAACAAGGCATGCAAACCGATAATGTCGCCGGGCACAATATAACCGTAGCAGAAGGGGCGGCCCGCACGTTTGCCCGGCGTATAAGCCGTCATCAGCCCGTGAGTGACAAACAACACCTCATGTACGGTTTGCTGTATGGAAATAATGTCGCTGCCTGCAGCAAACGCCACCGCACGCCCTTGTGACAGCAAGGCCCGGCGCTCTTCGGCGGGCCACTGAGCAAAAAGCGGAAACAGCAACGATATCTCCATAGGGATTCCGCTTGTCCCTTCAACACTACAGTCCATCAACATACCCGTTACTTCTCCTGCAAACATTACTGCACAGTCTAGACTACCAAAATGACAGGAGGAATTAAGCATGCTGGCAGACGAACGCGCATTTCAAGCCCTGATCGATACTGTACAGGGCGCTCTGGTGCTGGTAACGCCGGCTGATGGCAAAATATTTGCCGCCAACCAGCTAGCCGCCATCTTACTGGGTATCCCGCGTGCTGACCTCATCGGTCAGCCGTTTTTCGGCCATCTGGCCGATCCGGGCGATGAAGCAAGCTTAATGGCCCGTCTCGCGCAGCAAGGCATGCTGTACAACGAAGAACTGGTCCTCAAGGCCAAAGGCGGCCATCAGTTCAGCGCCCAATTATCATTACGGGAAGTCGATTTTCTGCGTCCGGTTCTGGCCATCAGCTTTTCCGACCGCAGTGAAACCCTGATGATGGGCCGCCTGCTGGAAAGCGAACGGCAGGTCTGCGAACGCGTGCTCAAGCTAGCCAAGGAGCTCAAGCATGAGCCGCGCATCACCGATGCCGATGATTACCTCAGTGGCGTACTTGGCATGCCGGCACTTTTGTCCGGGCTGGCCCATGAAGTCGGCCGCGCCAACCGTTACGGCCATTCACTGTCTGCGCTGCTGATTTCCATTGAAGGCATACCCAGCTTCAATCATGAGCTGGATAGCGATACCGCAGGCTATATACGCCGCATGACCGGCAGCTTGTGCATGCAAAGCGCCCGTGACTGCGACCTGATTGCCCGGCGCGAAGATGGCTGTCTGCTGCTGGTTTTGCCCTATACCCAGATGCAAGGTGCGACCCGCGCCGCACGGCGTCTGATCGCCAGCCTGAGCCACCAACAATTTCAGGTCGCCGGTGAAAACCGCTCGGCCGCCGCCTGTGTCGGCTTGTCATCCTTACGCAAGGGCGAAAGCTCACACAAACACCTGCTCTCCCGCCTTGATCTTGCCCTGACACGCTCCCGTGCCCAAGGCATCAATACACTGGCACGCCAGCCCTGAGTTCTGGCGGAAACAAAAGCAAACGGCCGGTCAAACCGGCCGTTTTCCATGGCAGACGCAGATCAGGCCGTAATCTGTGGCAAACGGGCCAGGGCCGCAGCAATCGCCTCCTGCGGATACTCGTAGTCCTCGAGCGCACCGCTCAAATACTTGTCGTAACTTGCCATATCGAAGTGGCCATGGCCTGACAGATTGAAGAACAGCGTTTTCTCTTCGCCGCTTTCCTTGCAGCGCAAAGCCTCATCGATACAGGCGCGGATGGCATGGCAAGACTCGGGAGCCGGAATAAGTCCCTCGGCGCGGGCAAAAGCAACGCCCGCCTCAAAGGTCGCCAGCTGCGGCACGGAAACAGCCTCGATCAGCCCCTCATGGAAAAGCTGGGACACCAGACTGCTGGCGCCATGATAACGCAAGCCCCCGGCATGGATGGATGGCGGCATAAAGTCATGCCCCAACGTGTACTGCTTCATCAGCGGCGTCAGGCCGACCGAATCGCCAAAATCATAAGCATAATGGCCACGGGTCAGGCTGGGGCAAGAGCTGGGCTCCACCGCCACCAGACGAACCTGCTTGCGCCCTGCCGCATTGTCGGCAAAGAACGGGAAAGCCACGCCGCCAAAGTTGGAGCCGCCCCCGCAAGGCGCAAAAATCATGTCGGGCCAGGTGCCGGCCAGTTCGAACTGCTTGCGCGCCTCCAGCCCGATCACGGTCTGGTGCAGCAAGACATGGTTCAAGGCCGAACCCAGCGCATAGTGCGTATCCGGGCGGCTGGCTGCCTCTTCGACCGCCTCGGCAATCGCCAGCCCCAAGGAGCCGGGATTGTCAGGATTCTCGGCCAATGCTGCGCGGCCGGCCGTGGTCAGGCTGCTCGGGCTGGCCAGCACCTCGCCGCCCCAGGTCTGCATCATCGAGCGGCGGAACGGCTTTTGCTGGTAGCTGACATTGACCATATAGATACGGACATCAATACCAAACATCTCGCCGGCCAGCGACAAGGAGCTCCCCCATTGCCCGGCGCCGGTTTCGGTGGTCAGCCGGGTAATGCCCTCTTGCTTGTTGTAATACGCCTGCGGGATGGCCGAGTTCAGCTTGTGCGACCCGGCCGGACTTGCGCCCTCGTACTTGAAAAATATCTTGGCCGGCGTACCCAATGCCTCTTCCAACCGGCGCGCGCGCACCAAGGCGGTCGGACGCCACAGACGGTACAGCTCGCGGACTTCTTGCGGAATTTCGATCCAGCGCTCACGGCTGACCTCCTGTTCGATCAATGCCTGCGGAAAAATCGCAGACAGCGCGTCAGGGGTGAGCGGCTGGCCATCTGGGCCCAGCACCGGCTCGGGTGGCCTTGGCATATCGGCCACCACGTTGTACCAGTGGGTCGGAATCTCGTTATCGGGAAGCAGGAACTTGGTCTGTAGCATGGGCGGTATCCTCGTCAGTCTAAAAGCGGTGCAGGCAAATCACATCATGGGCAAAGCCCGGCAGATGGAAAAGGCAGCAAGTCATGGGAAAAATCCGGTAAAAGCACCAAACCAGACTACATGACATTCAACTTTCAGTGCAAGCCGCCAGCGTCTTGCTCAAAGGCTGGACAAAAAAAACCGCCGGACTCAAAAGCCGGCGGCAGACATCAGGCATGACACCCGTCAGATGGTCTTGGAGTAACGCGCCTGCGTCTTGCGCTCGCGCAAATGGCGGTCGAACACCATGGCGATATTGCGGATCAGGAAACGTCCGCGCGGCTCGACCATAATGAAATCGCCATCGAAACTCAGCAGTCCCAACTGCTGCAAAGTCTCCAGCTGCGGCAGTTCGGCGGCAAAATACTCACGGAAATTAATGCCGTAAACCTCTTCTATCGCCGACACCGACAGCGAGAAGCGGCACATCAGCGCCTGGATAATGGCACGGCGCAGGATATCATCGCTGTCCAGCATATAGCCGCGCATCACCGGCAAATGCCCGCCGTCCAGTGCTGCGTAATACTGCTCGATATCCTTCTCGCTCTGCACAAAGCTGGCCCTCACCTTGCCGATAGAGGACACGCCAAGGCCTATCATGTCGCAATCGGCGTGAGTGGAATAGCCCTGGAAATTGCGCTGCAAACGCCCTTCGGCCAGAGCGCGCGACAAGTCATCCTCAGGCTTGGCAAAGTGGTCCATGCCAATAAACACATAGCCGGCATCAGCCAGTTGTTTGACCGAGCTTTGCAGGATATCCAGCTTGGCCGCAGCCGAGGGCAGCTCGGCTTCATTGATACGGCGCTGCGGCATAAACACGGTCGGCAGATGCGCATAGTTATAAAGCGCCACCCGATCCGGCGAAATAGCAATCACCTTGGCCAAAGTCGCCGCCACCGAGGCCGGCGTTTGTAGCGGCAGGCCGTAGATCAGATCCACGCTCACCGATTTGAAGCCGGCTTCGCGCGCCGCCGCAATCACCGCCAGCGTTTCTTCCTCGCTTTGCACGCGGTTCACCGCCTGCTGCACGGCAGGGTCGAAATCCTGAATACCGACGCTCATACGGTTAAAGCCCAGCGCCGCCAGTTTGAAGACCGTCTCGCGCCCGACCTTGCGCGGATCGATCTCGATCGAATACTCGCCTTCAGGCTTGAAGTCGAAATGCGCCTTGAGCATGCCCATCAGCCGCTCCAGCTGCGCATCCGACAAAAAGGTCGGCGTGCCGCCACCGAAGTGCAGCTGCACCAGTTGCTCGCGACCGCCCATGGCGGCAGTGACCAGCTTGATTTCCTTTTCCAGGTAATCGAGATAGAGATCGGCGCGCGCTTTATCCTTGGTAATGATCTTGTTACAGCCGCAGTAGTAGCAAACGGTGTTACAAAACGGAATATGCACGTATAATGATATGGCTTTGCGGTTGGCACCGATGCGGCGCTGACTCAACACGCGCAGATAATCCGCTTCGCCAAAAGCCGGACCAAAACGATCCGCCGTCGGGTAGGAGGTATATCTGGGGCCGGAGCCGTCAAGTTGTTCTATTAGCTTGCGGTCGAACTCGAAACGGGATGGCGAAAAAATTTGGGCGGCGCTCATAATGTCCGATACCGGTGGTCAATCTATTGGCAGAGTGGTAAATTCGCACAGCTATGTCTACCCCGCTTTGACAAGCGTCAAGCTTCTCCTGAAAGAGCATTGAATCTTACGTATGCCAGAACAGAACAACAGTCATCTGCACGCCCTCAAGGTTTCCTGCTCTAACTGCACGTTGCGTGAACTGTGCCTACCTGTCGGGCTGAACCGCGACGAGCTTGCCCAGCTGGATGCCGTGATCCGTCAAAGCCGGCGCCTCAAGCGCGGCGAGTACATGTTCCGCAGCGGTGAAGCATTCAAATCGCTGTTTGCCATACGTACCGGCTTTTTCAAGACCTGCATGTCCAGCCAGGATGGTCGTGAACAAGTCACCGGCTTTCACATGTCGGGGGAGCTCTTGGGTATGGATGGCATTTCGGCCAATGTCCACGGCTGTGACGCGATAGCGCTGGAAGACAGCGAAGTTTGCGAGCTGCCATTTACCCGCATGCAAAGCCTGAGCCGCGACAGTCCCAGCCTGCAGCATCATTTCTATCGCCTGATGAGCCGCGAGATCGTACGCGACCAGAGCATTATGCTGTTACTGGGCAATATGAAAGCCGACGAACGTCTGGCGGCATTCTTGCTGAATGTCTCCTCGCGTCTGGCTACCCGTGGCTTTGCCGCCAACGACTTTATCCTGCGCATGAGTCGCGAAGAAATCGGCAGCTTCCTCGGTCTTAAGCTGGAGACGGTCAGCCGTACCTTGTCCAAATTCCAGCAGCAAGGCTGGATCAAGGTCGACCACAAGCATATCCAGCTATACCAGACCGATGAGCTGAAGAACCTGATCTCGGGCTGCATCCACGCGCAAAGCCATTAAGTGATGGCTTTGCCTGATTAAAGGCAAGCCATCACCGCCCCCCAGCTCATACCCGCGCCAGTAATGCGTCCAGTCGCGCGGCATCCGGCCAGGAAGCCGGCATCACAAAACCGCGCGCCACTTCGCCCCAGACCCCGTCGCTGTCCTGCTTAAGCTCGGCCAGCAGTTGCGGTGACGCTACCATTTGCAAGTGCTGGCGCAATCCGGCCTCATCCTGCGTATCTTCTTCCTGTACCTGTGCAGGAGCCAGCCAGCGCTCGCGCGCCAGATGCACCCAGCGCGTAGCGGCATGCGTGCGCGGCCAGGCTTCATCCAGCGGCGCACACCAGCCCCGCGTCAGCCCCGCATCCAGCGGCACAAAATCTGGCGGATAGAAAAACCAGCCCGCCAGCAACAGTTCGCGCCGGCAAGCGGAAAAATCGGCAGGCAACAGCCCCTGTGCACAAGCATGATCCGACAACGCCAGTTGCTGCGTGAGTTTATGCGCTTTGAGCGGCCAGGCATCATTCAGCCCCGGCCCTATCAATACGCTCCCCGCCTGCGGCGCTTGCAAATAGAACTTGCTGGCAGTCTCCAGATGCCAGGGTTCGCCGTTCACACGCAACAAAAAATCAAACTCACCCAGCGTCAGCCCCGCCTGATCACGCAAGGCCAGGCCATGCGCGACCACCTCGATATGCGGCCGCAAGTGAAACCAGAACAACAAAAGCTGCTCGGCATAATGCCCCAGACGCAAACGCGGACTCGCCGCCAGACAAGAGAGTAAGGCTGCAGGATCCCTATCCAGCTCAGCCAGACAGGCCAGACCCTCTGCCCCCAGCAGGCGGGCACGCGGGCAAGGCGGGCCGAAATGCACCGGAGGCGGTGCACACAGCAAAAAAGCCAGATCGCGCACTTCCGGATGCGCGTAAGGCAGGTGCAAGGAACTAGCTGCGTTCGATCTTGCCATGCTCGGCCGCCACCCGCTCGATCTGCTTGCAAAAACCGCGCAGGATATCGATTTCATCGCGCTCAAGGCCGGCACGGCCAAACAGGGTGCGCATGCGCCGCATCAAGCGCTCGCTATTGCGGCGGCGGAAGTAGCCGATATCGTCCATCGCCTGCGCCAGATGGCCGCACAAACCTTCCACCTCGTCCAGTGTCGCCGGCTCGCCTGCGGGTTTGAGATAGTCCATCTCGAAACCGCTGTGACTGAACAGCTCGTAACACATCACCTGCACCGCCATGGCCAGATTCAGCGAGAAATAATCCGGGTTGCCGGCAATGGTCACCAGCCGGTTGCACTGCTCGACTTCGCCTATCGACAGACCGAAGGTTTCATTACCGAACACCAGCGCGACCTGCTCGCCGGCCTGCGCACGCGCCACCAGTTCCGGCGTCGCCTCGCGCGGCACCGCCAAAGGCGTCGTCAGTTCGCGCCGACGGCTGGTCAATGCACAGGCTACGGTCACACCGCTCAGCGCCTCGGCCAGAGATGCAACCACGGTGGCCTGCTCCAGTACATCGACGGCACCGGAAGCCAGCGTATCCGCCTCGGGGCTGGGAAAGACTTTGGGTTCAACCAGATAGAGCCGGGTCAGGCCCATGGTTTTCATGGCGCGTGCGGCCGAGCCGATATTGCCCGGGTGGCTGGTACGGGTCAGAACGACCCGAATGTTCTTCAAAAAATCAGGGACTTGGGGTTTATTCATCAGCTGTTTACGAGTAGAATGCCGGCCATTATGAAACCCCGCGCAATGCGTCGGGGTTTTTTGTTCCTTAACCGAAATTGTTAGTGGCAGGCACGGCGCGCGTTGGTGAGCCGCGTGCCTGTTGCGTCCAGATTGTAGAGGCCGTCCATGCAAATGCATCCGATGCTAAATATCGCGGTAAAAGCTGCCCGCCGTGCAGGTAGCGTGATTCAGCGCGCATCGCACAATATCGACATCATCCGCGTCGAGAAAAAGAGTGCAAACGACTTCGTGACCGACGTGGATCGTGCCGCCGAGCAGGCCATTATCGACGTCATTCTCGAGGCTTATCCGTCGCACGCCATTCTAGCAGAAGAGTCCGGTGCCAAAGGCATGGGCGCCTCCGAATACGAGTGGATCATCGACCCGATCGACGGCACCACCAACTTTCTGCACGGCCACTCGCAATACGCCATTTCCATCGCGCTGGCCCACAAGGGTCAGGTCATCGAGGCCGTTGTTTACGACCCTAGCCGCAACGACCTTTACACTGCCAGCCGCGGCGTAGGCGCCTTCCTCAACGAGCGCCGCATCCGCGTCTCCAAGCGCATTCAGATGAACGAATGCCTGATCGCCACCGGTTTCCCGGTCGTGGACCAGAGCATGATCGACACCTACCTTGCCATTCTGAAAGATGTCATCGCCAAGAGTGCCGGTGCCCGTCGTGAAGGCGCAGCCTCGCTTGACCTGTGTAATGTGGCTTGCGGCCGCATGGACGGCTTCTTCGAATTCAACCTCAAGCCGTGGGACATCGCGGCAGGCAGCCTGATCGTACAGGAAGCCGGCGGCATCGTGACCGATATGAAGGGCGAGCAGACCTGGCTGGAAAGCGGCGACATCGTTGCCGCCAGCCCTAAGGTCTTGGCGCAGCTTCTGCACATCATCGCACCGCATGTAGCCTGAAGCGCGCATGCCGGATGACGGTATTGCCGGCTTGACGTAAAATCAGCACGCCCAACGCCCCGCCAGTCGGGGCGTTGTCGTCTTTGTCACCCCTAGCCCAGAAGACCAGCATGAGCGCAGCCCACACCCCGATGATGCAGCAATATCCAAGTCTACACACCAATAAAGTCTAAATCACTTGCCTGGCAAGGACTGCAGCACTGTTTGTGGTTACGGTTTTAAACACTTTTGTCCTGATTTTGTCCTGAAATTTCTGAAAAATCTGATATATCCGATATATTATTCATACATAAACATCAAATTGATCGTGCTTTTTAAACGCAAAACATAAAAATCACAGCCTCACCTCTTCCATCCCAGCAATCGCCAGAGAGCGTCGACCACCACCACCCCCAGCGTAAATGTACACCCCAGAAACAGACTGCCAACGGCAATCTCTTGCCAGTGAGGCCAGAATAGCCAGCAAGCAGTCAGCACGAATGGCGAGACGCCGATCAGGTAGAAGAGCAGTCTCAGTCGCATAGAAAGTGTAGGCACGTCACACTCCTCACTGAAGATAAATTCATTTCACATAACCGCAGATTGGGTGAACGGCGGTAATTTGTTAAGCTGCGCAGATAGAACTTCAAATTTACCTGTCTGCGTGCCTTATGACCCTACCTGCTTCTGCTACCCCGCTTCAAAACCTACTTAGATCTTTCCGTGAGGCTGCCGTTTCCGAACGCGAAAAAGGCACTTACTTCGAAGAGTTGTTCGTCTGCTACCTGCGCAACGAGCCGACCTACCGTGACCTGTACAGCGAGGTGTGGACCTACGCCGACTGGGCTGCGTTGCAAGGGTTGCCTAAGAAGGATACGGGGATTGATCTGGTGGCCAAGACCGCCGGCACTGACGAGATCCACGCCATCCAGTGCAAATTCTACGCTGAAGATTACAAGGTTCAGAAATCCGATATCGACAGTTTCTTTACCGCCTCGGGCAAGAAGCCGTTTACCCGCCGCATTATCGTTACCACGACTAATCATTGGGGCGACAACGCCGAAGACGCATTACTGAACCAGCAACCGCCGGTCAACAAAATCGACCTGCAGGCGCTGGAGGACAGCCAGATCGACTGGAGCCAGTATCACGCCCATTCTGCACCAGTGATCAAGCCCAAGAAACAGCTGCGTGACCATCAGCAGCGTGCACTCAAGTGCACCGAGATAGGTCTGGCCAGTGCGGATCGCGGCAAGCTGATTATGGCCTGCGGCACCGGCAAGACCTTTACCAGCCTCAAGATTGCCGAGACTTTAGCCGGTGCCGGCAAGCGGGTGCTGTTCCTGGTGCCCAGTCTGTCGCTGTTATCGCAGACGTTGACCGAGTGGACGCAAGAGAGCGAAACGCCCTTGCATAGCTTCGCGGTGTGTTCAGACAGCGATGTGGGCAAGAAGCGCAAGAAGGACGACGATGCGGTACAGACCTTCGCCCACGAACTACGCTACCCCGCCACCACTGAGCCGTCTCGCCTTGCGCTGGAAATGGGCAAGCGCCACGACGACACGCATATGAGCGTGGTGTTCAGCACCTACCACTCGATCGACGTGATCAGCCAGGCACAGCAAGCACACAGCTTGGCCGACTTCGATCTGATTATCTGTGATGAAGCTCACCGCACCACCGGCGCGACCTTCGATGGCGAAGAGGAAAGCGCGTTTGTCCGGGTGCACGACGCGGACTATATCCGTTCCAGCAAGCGCCTGTACATGACCGCCACACCACGCATCTACGGGGACAGCGCCAAGGCTTCCGCCGACAAAGGCGATGTGGAACTGTGTTCCATGGATGATGAAGAGTTGTTCGGCAAAGAGCTGTTTACCATCACCTTCAGCGAGGCGGTCAAGGCCGGCCTCTTGGTCGATTACAAGGTGATCGTGCTGGCGATGGACGAAGCCCATGTCAGCCGCAGCTTGCAAAACCTGCTTAGAGATGACGACAACCAGATCAAGGTCGAAGATGCGGCCAAGATCGTCGGTTGCTGGAAGGCACTGGCCAAACAAGATACGCATGAAGATCTGACTGATGACAGCGACCCGATGCGCCGTGCGGTGGCCTTCTGCCAGGTGATCGAATATCAAAGCAACGCCAAGACCCACAAGATCAGCTCGAAGAAGATTGCATCCATGTTCTCGGCCGTGGTCGAGGAGTACAAGCGTAGCAATCCGGAGGATGGCTGTGCCACGCTGGCGTGCGAGGCTGACCATGTCGATGGCGGCATGAATGCAGGCGAAAAAGAGGCCAAACTAGGCTGGCTCAAGTCTGATGTACCGGACAATACCTGCCGTATCCTCAGTAATGTGCGTTGCCTGTCCGAAGGTGTCGACGTACCGGCACTGGATGCGGTGCTGTTTCTCACCCCGCGTAATTCGCAAGTGGATGTGGTGCAGTCGGTAGGACGCGTGATGCGCCTGGCCGCAGGCAAGCAGCGTGGCTACGTGATTCTGCCGGTGGTGATTCCAGCGGGCGTCGAGCCGGATCAGGCGTTAAACGACAACAAGACCTACAAGGTGGTGTGGCAGGTCTTGCAGGCGTTGCGCTCACACGACGACCGCTTCGACGCCATGATCAACAAGCTGGACCTGATCGGCAGCGACAAGAGCAAAATGGAAGTCATCGCCGTCACCGATAAAGTGGTGAAAAAAGCCAAGCCGGTGAAGGGCGATGCGGCGGTTGTCCAAGATGCCAAGGCCGGTTACAGCATCGGCTCGCCATCCGGCAAAAAGCAGGACGACAAGCCGGAGCAGGCCGAGTTGGTGTTTGATATCGGTGAGATCGAACGTGCCATCTTCGCCAAGGTGGTGAAAAAGTGCGGCAACCGCAACCACTGGGAAGATTGGGCAGGCGACATTGCCAAGATTGCCCGCACCCACATCACCCGCATTACCGAAATCGTTCGTCGCGATGGAAGTCATCTGCGCGATGGGTCTGTCTGTCGCGGTAGCAATATCGACGAACAGGTGGCTTTTCAGGGGCTGGTGGCCGAGCTGCGCGACGACCTGAACGACAGCATTAGCGAAGAAGAAGTGATCGAGATGCTGGCACAGCACCTGATCACCAAGCCGGTGTTTGATGCGCTATTCAACGACTACAGCTTTGCCAGCCACAACCCGATGTCGGGCGCGATGCAAAACGTACTGGATAAGCTGCAGGCTCATAGGCTGGATAAAGAAGCCGACACGCTGGAGAAGTTCTACGCCAGCGTGAAACTGCGTGCCGAAGGCATCGACGCCGTCGAGGGCAAGCAAAAGATCATCGTCGAGTTGTACGACAAATTCTTCCGTAATGCCTTCCCGCGCATGACCGAACGTCTGGGCATTGTCTACACCCCGGTCGAGGTGGTGGACTTCATCATCCACAGTGTGGATCACATCCTGCAAACCGAATTCGGCCAGAACCTGGGTAGCGATGGTGTGCACATCATCGACCCGTTTACCGGCACCGGCACCTTTATCACCCGCCTGCTGCAAAGCGGGCTGATCAGCAAAGAGCAGTTACAGAAGAAATACCGTGGCCAGATCCACGCCAACGAGATCGTGTTGCTGGCCTACTACATCGCCGCCATCAATATCGAGGCGGTGTATCACAGCATCGTCGGTGGCGATTACGTGCCGTTCGAAGGCATCTGCCTGACCGATACTTTCCAAATGTATGAAAAAGAGGATCTGGTTGACCAGGTACTGGTTCAGAACAGCGCGCGGCGTAAACGGCAGAAAGCACTGGATATCCGCGTCATCATCGGCAACCCGCCCTACTCGGCCGGGCAGGACAGCGCTAACGACAACAACCAGAACGTGGCCTACCCGCATCTGGATGCCCGCATCCGCGACAGCTACGCCGAACGCTCTACGGCCACCAACAAGAACGCACTGTACGACAGTTATATCCGTGCTATCCGTTGGGCATCCGACCGCTTGGGCGATAGCGGCGTGATCGGCTTTGTCACCAACGCGGGCTTTTTGGACTCCCGCTCTTCTGATGGTCTTCGCAAATCTTTGGTAGATGAATTTTCTAGCCTTTACATTTTTCATCTGCGTGGCTTGCGCGGACAAAAGACATCGGGAGATCGCGCTAAAAGAGAAGGCGGCCAAATTTTTGGCATGGGTAGCTCGGCGGCCATTGCCATCTCACTGCTGGTGAAAAACCCGCACGCACAAGCTCACGGCCAGATTCACTTTCACGATATTGGTGACTACCTTAACCGCGACGACAAGCTGGCCATCATCAGCGGCTTTGGCAGCGTGGCCGGTATTAGCGCACAGCAGGGCTGGCAGGCCATCAGCCCGGACGCGCATGGCGACTGGCTGAAGCAGCGCGACGACAGTGCGGCGGAATTTATCCTGATGGGAGCAAAAAAGAGCGACGAGGCGGCGCTGTTTGAAAACTACTCGCGGGGATTGGAAACAGGCCGAGATGCGTGGTGTTTCAATAGTGGGCGCGCGTCTATTGCAGCCAATATCAGTCGGACGATAGATACTTACAACGATGAAATGCTGCGTTTCAATGCGGCCTACGTCGACTTGGACAAAAAAAATCGGATGGTGAAGGTCGATGACTTTATCGATAGTGATCCTTCAAAAATTAGCTGGACTAGTAGTCTGAAACAGGATTTGGTATCAGGGTTTAGATTGAGATTTAGCCAAGAAAAGCTTGTAACCAGTGTTTATCGCCCATTTATGAAGCAGTGGGCTTACTACGATGACCACTTGAATCACCGTGTTGGCCAAATGCCGCGCATCTTCTCTAATTCCCAATCACCTAACCGCGTGATCTGTGTCTCGGGAAAGGGAGAGAAAGTGGGTTTCAGTACGTTAATTTGCGACGCCGTTCCCAGCTTGCACATGGTCGATATTGACGGCAGCCAATGCTTCCCGCTCTACCTGTACGATGCTGCCGAACCAGCCGATGGGCAAGAAGCCGACCTGTTCAGCGCTCCGGCCGCCCCCGTTGAGCCAGGCTATACCCGCCGCGATGCCATCACCGACGCAGGTTTGTCCCACTTCGCCGCTGCCTATCCTGGCGAAGTCATCAGCAAGGAAGACTTGTTCTACTACGTCTACGGCCTGCTGCACGCGCCCGATTACCGCGCGCGCTTTGCCGACAACCTGAGTAAGGAACTGCCGCGCATCCCGTGCGTGAAAACCGCCGCTGATTTCTGGGCCTTCAGTCAGGCCGGGCGCGACCTGGCCGAACTGCACCTGAACTATGAAAGCGTACCGATGTACGCCGGCGCCAAGGTCGACACCGGCGGCAAGGCGCTCATCGCCAGCGACTACCGAGTCGAGAAAATGAAGTACGGCAAACGTGGCAAGGACAAGGACCTGTCCACGCTGATCTACAACGCCCACATCACCGTGACCGGCATTCCGCTGGAAGCCTACGAGTATGTGGTCAACGGAAAGCCGGCACTGGATTGGGTGGTGGAGCGCCAGTGCGTCAAGACCGACAAGGCCAGCGGCATTGTCAACGACGCCAACGACTGGGCCACCGAAACCATGAACAACCCGCGTTACCCATTGGAGCTGTTCTTGCGCGTGATCACGGTCAGCCTAGAGACGATGAAGATCGTCAAGGCGCTGCCCAAGCTGGACATTTGAGCTTCCATAACTGCCCTCAAACAGGGGCCGACTAAAAACAGTCGGCCCTCTTCTCCGCACTCTCAGCACCACTTCATGATGTGCCTATTAACGCACATACTTCATTACGTTTAAAATCGATGCACTATACAGTTCTCATCAACAGAATTTGGAGAGATGTATGGACTGGCTACTACAAACAGCATTATCAGCAATCATTGAGACGCAACCTGAGCTTGAAAGGTGGGCAAGAGACAAAGAACATGAAGGCAAAAATTTCGATCGCTTCGAATCATTGCGATTCATATGCTTTGATCTAGACGCAGAAAACAGACGAATAGTTGCCGAACGGCTCGGTGTCACATTTGAGCAACTTGAAGCGGTCAGATCAGTGTTGAGAAAGATATAAAGCGCCACACAACGCCGCTGCTCAGCGTCTTTGTTGCGCAAAATGACTTGAAGATGCAACCGGACATGGTCAGCGTGATGGAGTTGCGCAACAAAGCACATCAGTATATAAAAAATTAGCGATATACATATACTAAATAAATTTACTACTGCATCCACGCCACAGTAAATATAGCCTCTCAGCCTCTCGCACGTATCAGCACACATCAGCGAATAACCTACGTCAACCCCCGCAATAATAATCGCAAGCACAATTTATCAAGTTTTTTCTTAAATAACAAAATGGCAACAAAAATCCAAATAATGAAAATTATTTGGATTTATATTACTTAGAAAATCAACTTTACGTAAAGTTGTTCCATATTTCCGATAAATCAATATGGAAATCACATAGGAACGTATAAATACATATACATTCGCCTAAAAATTAGGCGTATAAATTTTTATGCCATTGATTTATATAGTGAAATTTGTTTTCATGTCTCCACGGCCAGCAAACAGGCAGCCGATAAACAAGCCCAACTCACAAAACAAGGAGCATGTATGCACTCTCAAAAAATTGAAATTAACAAAATTGTGCTGTCCCCCATTGAGGACTGCGGTCTAGTCTTTGTCTCAAACGATCCGACCCCTGCCGAAGAAGGTGTACGTCATGGGAAATCTGATTTCTTGAGTATGTCCACGAGTGCACTGAGCTTTGTGACCGTGAGGAATTACTGTTGTGATGATGACTATTTCTATCACGCAGATTTCATCATCTACGACTGTCTTTTGCACAAGATGCATGAAGGTGAATCAAGCAATTCCATTTGGACAATGACCAATATCAGCAGATTCAAAATTGAAGAACCAGGCGTACTTGAGCCGGTACCAGAATCGGAGTTGATCGGCAAGGCAACTTCATTTGTACAAAATGATACGAATCCAATAGATGGATCGCTATCTGATCGCAAGAAGACACTATTTAATGCAGCACGAAACTCCACGGGCGACCTATGCCCTGACTGGGAACATTGGACAAAAGTGCGCGCAATATTTCTCTCGCATTTGTTGAACCGACGCAACAACCAGCTCGAAACCTTCTACTAAGCAGCCATTTTGGTAGCGCTCACAGGAGCAATCCTAGAAAAAAGCCCCTGCAGCAACGCCGCAGAGGCTTTAATCATTTATCTCGATTAATGTTAAAACTGTTTCAGCAGAATCGCAGACCCATTATCTGTCCAATACACGCCATCCCAGCCCTCTCTGCACGCCAGGCTCTCAAAAGCCCGCCGAACCAGCTCTCCAGCCTTGCTGCGCAGGATCCCCGACTCCTGCTGATAAAGCCTGAGCACGCGGTCACGCGACAAAACGACTGCCGAGCGATTGCTAGACCGCTTCATCGGACTGGGCCATTTCAATCTGCGCTGTTGTTTACATGCCATGGTCATCCCGCCGGTCCTCTCGTTCGTTTCGTATAACACTAGTGACAAGAACTAATATCCGATTTTGGAGTTAAGCTTGCAAAGCAATCGTGCATTTTTTGTTTAAAATGATAAAAGTCGTTGCTTTTTTGACACAAAAACTTTAAAGACCTATACGGAATGTATAGGTTTATATACAGCCAGTATCGTTAGCTAACATTCAACCAAATACCTCCGCCACGCGTATAGCTACGCATCGCGCTATTTTTTAGATTTCCGAAAAAAATTTGTAAATATCCAATTGTTTATACAAATCCCGGCTATACATTGCGACGGTGTACCGGGAGCCGCCGCATAAGCGGCGGGGCAAGCGCGTTCAGCGCGCAGCCCACTGCGGCCACGCCGGCCCCAGCCGGCAGCCGCAGTGCGGGGGAGCCGCCCGGTTTGAGCGTCGTCCAGACGCGTGCGCGCCCCAGCGCGCCAAGCCGGGTGGGGGTGAAACCCCGCCCCCCCCAGAGCAAAGCGGCGGGGCAACCGCGTTGGGGCCATCGGCTGTGGCGTCCAGCCACACTGCACAATGAACGCAAAAGCCCGTCAGGGCTTGTGGCGTGAATGAAGCGGACCAAGGCGGTTGCCCCGCCGCGCAGCGGCTAGGGGGGCGCTGGGTTTTAAGCCGTGGCGTGCCCTAGCACGCAGCTTTGCGACCCGCGTCCAGCGGGCAGAGCAAAGCGGTAGGCTTGTGCGGGCATCGCCCGCATTGCTTCTGCCTTTCTATACGTCGTTAGCAGCACAAGGGTTTTCTTGTGCGAGAACACGAGAACGACGCAGATGACAAAGACAATTGACAAACGCATTATTGGCGAGCGCAACACGCTTGCATTCCTCCACTACTTGCACCGTTTTGGCTGGCTGACCACCCGGATGGTCGCGGCGCTGGTCTGGCCTGAAGCCAGTCAGGGCTTGGCAATGGCGCGACGCGCGCTGAAGGCCCAGCTTGAACTGAAGAATGTTTTACGACGCAAGCTTCCTGCTGGTGGCTATTGCTACGTACTATCCGCCGCCGGTGCCCGGTTCCTTGAAAACGAGACCGGAGTGAAAAGTCGTAGTGGTGCAAGCCTTCCACTGGGCAATGTCGTGCACCGCGCAGCTTCGAACTGGTATCTGATCGAGATGATCATAAAAGGTCACACGGCCTGGACTGAGCACGAGATACATAGCTTGCGCGCGCCGGTGCACACATTTGACGGCAAGGTGCCGGATGGACTAATCGAAACAGAGATGGGCTTGGTCTGGCTCGAAGTCGAGAACAGCTGGAAAAACAAGAACGAGCGCGCAAAAGTCGTAAGGCTCTGCTGTCGCAATCTCACCTCCCCCCACCTGACCGAACTCGCGCCTGACCACTATCTCGCACAAGTTCATATCGTTGGCACGAACACGAGCGCACTACAAGCGATGCTACGCACGTTTGCGGACGCGTATCGCGAGCGTGCACTACGCGAAGAGCAAGCGATCAGTGGTGTGCAACTCGTACGAGTGCCAGTCGACAAGTCGCTCAATGCCGATTCGTCGGAGCAGTGCAGCTGGAATCTCTGGTATCACGCGCTGCAGCCATACCTGCAGCAATAGCGATCACCTCTGTACAAAAGAGCACGTCTAGCAACTAGACGTGCTCTTTATTCTCTCTTTCGCGAAACCTCGAAACTTATATAATTAAAAAATCTATCTCGGGCGCATTTATCAGCGCTACGTATAAAACACGTCACTACACGTTGCATCTCCCTCACGAATGCAACGTTTATGACTACAGCACTTCGCTCTACCAACGGTGTCAGCACTCTCATCACGCAAGCGCGCTATGCGCACGAACGTACAGTCATCGCGCAAGTCTTTGCACCACTCCGGCCTGATGTCTGGCCTTGGCAATACCTCGCTGACATCCCAACCTCGGTCGCGAGCAAAGAGCCTGCAAAGCTGTCGCAGATCACGCAGACGCTGCGTGACTTTGAAGCCCGTCTCACGGCAACCGCCGGCAAGCTTGCGGGCTATCTCGACGCGAGCGACGGTGATATCAATTTGCTAGCAGCGCGGTTTGCCAAGCTGCGTCTTCCAAAAGCCGCTCAGAAGCTAGAGTGGGCACGTCGTCTGCTGAACGCTGACATTCCCGGACAAACTGAACAAGCGCAACGCGCGCGCATCAATGATGCGCGCTTTTGGCGTCGAGCTATTCGCACGCACATCATTAGAGAGCGTGAGCATTTTTTCCTGCGCCTGAAAATTATTGGCAATCGCAACGAGGCGTACGTGTCAGACGTACAACTCGCAAACCGCTGCGCGCAACTACGCCGGCAAGAACAGTGGATGAAAGAAACGTATCTGTTGCCGCGCTATCTATCTCCGGAAGACGCCGAAAAGAGGCTGCTGACGATTGCTGACGTTACGCGCAGTGCGAAAATGCGCTTCTCGAAGCTGTACACCTTCGTGCGCGCAGTCGATGAACTTGCTCAAGAAGCCGACCTAGCTGCAGGCCTGTTGACGCTAACGCTCGAACCGGAGTGGCACCCGAATCCCAGCCATGGAACAAATTCTTGGAATGGCGCGTCGCCTCGCGAGGCGCATCGCTCGATCGCAACGCGTTGGCAGTCAACGCAGCGCGACCTTGACCATCTCAGCATCGGAATCTCTGGCTTGCGAGTGGTCGAACCGCACAAAGACGGGTGTCCCCATTGGCACATATGGCTGCTGTACAAGCCCGAAGCAGAGGCCGAAATCCTAACAACTGTGATGAAGTATTTCCCGAACAAGCTGAAGTTGCGCGCAATCAAGCGCGATGACGACCGCATGTTCGACTGCCGAACCGATCTGGTGGAGGGCAAGGGGCGCGCGCTCACACACGTCAAAGAAGGCGCACAAGTCGAGCTTGCACGCATCGACCGCAGCATTTCGGGCGGCGCAAGCTACGCGATGAAGTACCTGCTGAAAACCGTCGATGGGGGCGAAGGTGTGCAAGGCGTTGAACAATGGATCGAAGAAGACAAGCAAAAGCGTCTGCAGCAGAACGAAACAACACAGCGCGTTGACGCGTATCGCGCGTTGTGGGGCATCAACTCCGGGCAGTTGTTCGGCATTGCGAAGTGCTTGACCGCGTGGGACCAGCTGCGCCGGCTTGCTGATGCTCCCTCTCACCCATTTCTGAAAAAGCTATGGACGCTCGCGCGCGGCAGCGATAAACCGGGGCATATCGAGCGTGGTAGCGGCCAGCGCGGCGATGCAAAAGCATTCATTCAAGCGCTCGGCGGCTTGGCGGCATGCGGCAAGCGCGACAAGAAGAAGCCGCGCTACACCGTGGGGCGACTTCTCGTACAAGCAGAGAACAGCTACGGCGAAAAGACCGAGCGCGCAAAAGGCATCACGCTAGTGGAAAGCACGCGTGCGCAGGTAATGGTGAAGCGGGTGAACAAGCAAACCGGTGAAGTCAAAGAGAAGAAGGTTTGGCGCACGGTGAAGACAGTGCTGGCTAAAGTGTGCACGGCGTTCACTGACTGGATCATCACACCGAAAAAGGCACTACCCGGCGCGATGGTACTATCGCAACGCCGCTTTGCGGCGCTGAGTCCGGCGTAGCGCACCATCAATGCTCGAAATTCAAGCAATCCGCCTTGGCGGAGGTTTTAGCACGACTGTTCGGCGCGAACAGGCGATTTTTTGCGTGTGGATTCCGGAAATTCAGCAAGAAATGAGTGCTATCAGCGCGATCACGGCACAAAAACCGGCTGCCACGCGCCCCGGCCGGGGCCAGGGGCACATGTCAGGTTCGGAAAACTTTACTTAGTTATCCAAGTTGAGCATGAATTCAGCAACAATATTCAACTGCGTTCGCTTGTACAAATTATCCGCTCGGTCACTCACGATATAACTATCTGTTACTTTATATTCAATAGCGACACTGTGCATCATCAGATATTGCAACAAACGCATATCTTTTAACTTAAAATCGGCGAACGTTGCGAACGTTTTACGCAAGATATGGCAACAAACTTCAACTCCCCCGATAGACTCCGAAATCTTTTTCAGGGCGTCTTCGGGGCTTGACGTGGGTTTTCCTTGGTGCTTATGGCTCGGCAAAATCCATACAGCATCTGGTGCACGTGTCTTGCTGCGCGGCTCAATGATGTTGCCCCAAACCCAGTCGCAGATGGGCATGTCATACGTACCGTGGTTCTTGTTACCGACGTCTTCTGGCTGTATGTGGTACGTACGATTAGCGAAATCAACGCGATCCCACCGCATATTTGCAATGATCGACTTACGCCAACCCTGCAACAGGGCAATCATCAGAAAATCGCGCAGAAGCGGATGGAGTGTTTGAGCATGAGCAATAAAACCTGGCAGATTCTCAATAGATAGCTTTTTCCTGCGCGGCGACGGCTTTTTAAAGAGATTCGTTGCCGAAATCTTGGAAATTGGCGATGTGCTTACGTATTCCATGTTCCGCGCATACTTATAAAGAGTACTCAAGAAAATCATCGTTTGGTGCGCGGTGGTCTCTCCACTTTTATGCTTGATTTCAAGCAACAGGTCTTTCCACTCGACAGCGCTTACAAGACTCATATCGCGTTCGTGATAGCGTGCCAGTGCACGATAGTTCTTGTCATACGTCTGTCGCGTTGCAAGCGTTAGCGCATGCTTATCTTTCACGTACAGCGTATAGACGTCGCTTAGCGTCTTCGTTTGTCCGATCTTGATGCGAAAATTTGCGTCGCGCCTGCTGG